>CACYDS010000018.1 GCA_902773285.1 uncultured Pseudomonadota bacterium
GGGCAATCAAATCACGCAAGCATGGTTTGTTAGAGGAGAATGTGATTCCTTTTGACGAATGGGAAGATATATTTGTGCATAGTATTCTGCTTTCGGCAGATTTGAACAACCTGCTATTTGATATTAAACATAAGTATATAGAGTTGTTTGGAAATGAGCCTATCATATGTAAATGGCCATCTCGTGATAACCCCAAGCATTATTATGATAGGTCAATAATCCCCGCGAAAGACAGAGCCAATCCCGAGTACATCAGATTTGATTTTATGAGGTAAGTTGGAAGTTTTAGAAAAAGAATATAAATTTTGGATGATATGGGAGGTTACAATCATTTGGCGAGCCTGTTACTGACTTGCCAAATTTTACATAAGTTACTTAGCCTATTGGTGAATTAATGATTCTTTATCTATCATATAAGCTTCCCCTATATTCTTTTTCAACTGTAATAGTGTAATCGTAATAGAAGAACTAACCAACTTGCTTATAATTCACTTTTTATTTATATCTTTGCAGCCAAATTGTAAATACATTTAGAGAATAAATTAATATGGACAACAAAACGTTTTCAATAAACTGTGACGAACTGAAGAAGAAGGTACGTAACATACGTGCCAGCCACCTTCCTGCAGAGGACGTAATTGAAGCCATATTGAAGGCATCCGCTAATTATGACGCTTCAGAGGCTGAGAAGGTACCGAACCGGATTAAACAGCAACTAGGCAACGATGAAGACAGAATAGAACGTTATTCGGAAGCACTTCGGATGGAGGTTCAGGTTATGGCGAACCTTAACGGTGCCTGGTTGATGGACGACCTAACACGTATTGCACGCGAGTTTGCCGTTTTCGATAGTTATCCGTTTGCAAGACGATGTTGGTTCGGAATGAGCGAAGATATCGACGACGACCATAACCAATGGATGGAGTATGTATATTATGAACCCACTAAAGAGCGGCTAAACTACCGTATCGAAAACCTTTTAGTTGATCTGATGAATTCGGATTTCTTGAGTCTGGAATATGCAGAAAAAGCTGGTATATCCCCTAAGGAGATTAAAGATGCGCATCAAGAACTTACAGATCTTGAATTCCATAAACTACTTGAAATCAAAGATGCCGACGTGAAGTATGCATTGTTGACAAAATATATAGGCGAACCTGTTAAGAGTGGGGAAATAGCACCTCCTTCACGCGTGCGTTGGTATATGAGTGAAGCCCATATCAGCAACGAAGCTGCCTTGGCCTATTTTCGCTTTGTCGCCCTCGTTCAGAAAGCGTATGAAGAACTCGATAGACTTCAAAATGAACATGAGACTAATCATGACAAGCTTTCACCAGAAGAAAAAGCTGTCGACGAATTCGTCGATAAGTTAAACCGACTGGTTGATAACTGTTATGACAAGCATAACGGCAAGATGTGTTCTCAAGGAGGACGAAAACTTGATGCGAAAATTCAAATCAAGCGTGATGAGCTGAAAGCCCATATCAAAAACGAGCGTGAAAATAATTATGAAACATTGGAGGACATTGTTTCTTCTGGAGCGAAAACTAATCAAAAGCAATTTAAATACATTGGTGGGCTGAGAAACGCTGGATACTTTGGAAAGCTGACAAAGAAAGGCCTTGGTATTGTAGCGGCCACTATCTTTGGAAGGTCGGCTACATATATAGAGAAAAATCTCTAGTACCCCTCTCTGCGTTCCCACTCATGTATAGCGCTCGTTCATGCTAAGAACATGTGTGTTTTGTCATGTCTTCGATTGAATTTCATGAATGCAGCAAATACTCGGTTGAAGTATTTTGTAGAACTGAAAGCAACTTGCTGTATTATAACGTGTTATATGATTTTAAGTATATTTGAGTACACATTGGGTACCCAAATATTCTTCAGTACTTTGCATCGTCAAATTATTAAAGAATTTGAGTATGAAAAGTATTATTTCTTTAAGCGGTTTGGGCACGATAGCGCCCGCCGCTGCAGAGGAAGCTCAGACGAGCTTCAATTTTGATTTTCATCCCTGCGAGACTCTGGGTATGGAAGTGACTAACCCCATGTGTGCCTCAGGACGCGCCCAGTTGCTGCGCGACGGCACATTTTTCTTTACGGCTAAGCGTAAGCGCGTGCGTAACGACAAGATGCTCATAGCTCGTGCCCCTCACGGCCGCTTGAGTTTTACACGCGATGCTGCCCGAAAGCTTACGTTACGGGTTCCTCTCACTGAGAGTGTCAACTGGGAACGCTGTTTCGTTGAGGAGCCGATCCAACTGCTCACACCGCTCATCGGACGTGAGAACATGCGCATACTATTAACAGAATTGCTGAACGATTTATAATATGTAGGAAAAAACAAATTATGGTGAATCTTACAGGAATCACACTCAGTAATAGCCGTCCACGGACGGCTATTTTTCATATTATTCCCAAATTTTATCAAAGAAAAGCACTTTTTTTGTTATAGAGCACTTTTTCCCACAACTTTTTTGTAATTTTGCAGCAGCATCTGCCTATTTCAGCATCGATGTCCTTTGAGTAGGACGGAGCTGATAGGTGGAGCACTACATATTGAAAGGCGTTACTGACGCTTTGTTTTTGGTTGTTCAAAACTTCCACAATCGAACGGTAA
>CACYDS010000019.1 GCA_902773285.1 uncultured Pseudomonadota bacterium
ACAAGAATCGAAAGAACTGTGCGATTCTTGGCTTGTCAAACCAATTAATAAAAACATTCTCTGCTATGCAGAAATATGGCTTCAGCGAGATCTACCATCTGTTTCATTTTTGGCATCTATACCTCTGTTTACCATTGATAATCCAAGCTTTCCAGAGTCCCTTACGTCTGCAAACCTTGCAAACTTCTAACACCGTTTATCCATCCCCCCACTACTTAAAGTTCAATATACTTTTTTGTTACTTGGCTTGACAATCCTGCGATTCTGAGCAAAGGTATTTCCTGAAAAAATATGACTTTTCCGAACTAGATTGCACAAGCTGAATGCAATCGGTTGAGATCAGACTCGACGCCAACAAATGAAAAAAACAAAATCTTAGGAACCACCGCCCAATCTAGATCGAAGCTCCTTATGCACTTTGAAGGCTAATCTCACAAATATGTATGCCAAATAGTATCAAAAACTAACTAACTTTCAGAGCACTAGTAATGTGGGAATTTGAGTCTTCATTAAAATCCCGAAGGACATATCCTCTTCCCCAAACTGTTTCTATACAGCTTGAACCACCAGTAATATCGGAAATTTTCTTGCGCAGTTTGCATATAAAAACGTCAACTATTTTTAGCTCAGGCTCATCAAGCCCTCCATATATATGGTTCAAAAATGCTTCTTTAGGCAACACTGATCCTTTTTTAAGCGCTAAAAGTTCAAGAATTGAGTATTCTTTAGAAGTAAGCGCTAGTTCCCTGCCGTACACTTTGACTGATCTTTGCTTTATATCTATTGAGATGGGGCCAACTTCTATGCTGGATGAGCTATGTCCGGAAGTTCTGCGTACAATGGCATATATTCTAGCCAATAGTTCCACTTTGCTGAATGGCTTAGTGAGATAGTCATCAGCGCCAATTGAGAGACATTTTACTTTGTCGTCAACTGCATTCAAGCCAGACAAAACTATGACTGGGGTAGTGTTTTTAATTTTGCGAATACGTGATAAAACTTCAAAACCATCGATGTCTGGGAGCATCAAATCTAAAATAACCGCATCATAGTCATAAAATTTCATCATTTCCAATGCTTCAATCCCATTTTCTGCAACATCGCAAGAAAACCCCTCATCTGCACAGGTAATCTTGACCCTATGCGCTATATTGCTCTCGTCCTCTACAACCAGTATCTTCATACCCAATCCCAACTCTCCCCATCTAAAGATATTGTATCAAACAGAAACGGAAATGACGTCACGCATATATCAAATTTTTGACAAATTTTGATTTTTTCAAAAAAGACAACGTCCGGAAATTTTTTTTCTTGAAAGAATGAAAATTCTGAAATCTTTTTATTACACGAGTAAAGCTTCGTTCCAAAAACTTTGGAGGCATCTCACTTTCTTATAGGAACGTAAGCATTTAACAAAATATTTAAGGCAAATTTCTATTTTCTGTCTGTCTTATACAAGATCTTATACCTTGCGAGCGTTTCACCATCTACTATATATCGTTTTGTTACAATCAAGTAATCTCCTAAAGTTAACTTCAGGAGACTACTTTTTCCCAATACGGCTTTTGTATGTGGCTTAGAGAAATATCAAATATATTAATCGATTGTCATGCTTTTGTAACATATTCCGATTTGTGTTGAATATATCTTTATTTTCGGCGCAACCTAAAACCGCCCCAATTACGCATTGCCCACAAAATAAACAGGAGATATTATCTATCTCCTGTCTACCTAGTTAACCTAACTTCTTTTTATACGTGAGTAATTTTTCTATGCCTTGCCGATCTTTCAAGAAATTATTGATCTTTGGGTACTACGCCTGTATTTGCAAAAAACGGTCATACGTAACAGAAAACACCCTTGGAACAAAATCCTTAGCGGTCGGTGACTTGAGAAATTCTTGAGCATCAAACATCATAGTGCTTATATTCTCTGTCTTGAGCT
This sequence comes from uncultured Pseudomonadota bacterium, assembly GCA_902773285.1. Lineage (GTDB taxonomy): Bacteria > Pseudomonadota > Alphaproteobacteria > RUG11792 > RUG11792 > RUG11420. Next base: position 1,945 of record CACYDS010000019.1, read on the forward strand.
CGTCAGTTCCTTTGTTATAAATCAATCCTGTTAAAGCCGTGAGTTTTGCTTCTGGCGCGCCATATGGGTTTTCCCAAAGTAACTTGAATACATTGGCATCATTTTGTCCATACAGATGTTCAAAAATTCCATCGTTGGTTATCTTTCTCACATAATTCAGTGCTTCAGCCAGTGCGTCAAACAGCATGTGAGTGGATGATAGCTTTATTGGGATTATCTTACCAGTGTTCTCATCGTATCCGCAATATGCCGGCATTTTGGAAGTATCTTTTGGTAGATGTATCGTAAAACTATTTGGTTCAAATCCACTGTGTGCTACTGTGTCATTTTTTATGCTAAATTTCGGTTGCCCCATATTGGATAGTTGAATAAGCGCTATATCCAAAATCTGGGTCAGACTTGAAATTAGGTACTGGTAGTGAATTTGCTGATACGGGAGCTGACGACAAAGTTACTGCTGAAAGCCCGCAAATCGTCATTCGTTTGATAAAGTTCATATTCATGTTTCCTCATTTAAAAAGACTAATTCTCCCTTTCAGATTTAAATAGGCTCCGCTCTTTAATCAAGGAATTTTTAATTCTTGCTCAAGTTCTTTATATATTTTGGTTTGGAAATGTGAATTTTAAATTCACATTTTTTTTGAGTTGTGCTATAAGCATCACTTACAAGAATAGTGAATATATAACAATTTATCCAAGTTCGAACAGATGTGAGACAAACGGAGTCTCCTGAACTATACTTAGGAATATACTCCAAATGGATAAGGCTGTGCTGGGAGATATGTGGGCTAGAGGAGTTATATTCCTTTATAAATCTCATGAGTTCTCTTCTTGCACCTGAGATGGTCTCTTCAGTGAGATCATAGTAAAATTCCTCTCTAAAGATCCTATTGCTGAGTTCGACGTTCCAA
>CACYDS010000020.1 GCA_902773285.1 uncultured Pseudomonadota bacterium
GATTTCGGTTGACATAATAGACCTTTTATTGTACAATATATTAGATTATTATGTGTAATAGTGTCAAAGTGTGCTTTGACGATTTGTGGGGGATTTTGATGTACGCGAAAGTAATAAAAAGAGCATTTGATATTGTGCTTTCTTTTTGTGCGCTGATTGCTCTTTCGTGGCTTTATCTGGGTTTGATAATTGCGATAAAGATTGACGACCCTGGTCCTGCTTTATTCACTCAAAAGCGCGTCGGCGTACATAAAACATTTTTTAAGCTGCATAAATTTCGCTCGATGAAAATGTCAACGCCTCACGACATCCCAACTCATCAGCTTGAGAATCCTGATCAGTATATCACCAAGGTCGGCAAGTTCCTCAGAAAGACGAGTCTTGATGAACTGCCGCAGATTTGGGATATTTTTGTGGGCAAGATGAGTATTATCGGACCTCGTCCCGCGCTCTGGAATCAGGACGATTTGGTAGCCGAGCGTGACAAATACGGCGCAAACGACGTTAAGCCGGGACTTACGGGCTGGGCGCAGATTAACGGCCGTGACGAGCTGGAAATTCCCGTCAAGGCTAAGCTTGACGGCGAATATGTGGAGAAGCTCAGCTTCGGATTTGATATTAAATGCTTTTTTGGCTCGATAGTCAGCGTTTTCAAGCGCGAGGGCGTCGTCGAAGGCGGCACAGGCGAGTTGAAAAAATCTGAAAATAAAGATTAAGGTAGATAGAAATGAAGTTTTTGGTTATCGCAAATCACTCATATATGCTGTGGCAGTTTAGAAAAGAATTACTGCTGGAACTGCAGAAACAAGGCGAAGTGGTAATCAGTATGCCTTTTTTAGGACATGAGGAAGATTTTAAGGCACTTGGCTTTAGGTGTATTGATACTGAACTAAACAGAAGGGGAATTAATCCCTTACAGGATTTAAAGCTCTATAGGTTTTATAAGAAGCTAATCAAGGAAGAAAAACCCGACAAAGTAATTACATATTCAATTAAACCGAATGTATATGCGGGCTTTATCTGCAGAAGAAAAAAGATACCCTATTATGTGAATGTTCAAGGCTTGGGTACTGCTTTTCAAAGTCCCCAAATGGCAGCTATTGCTACAAAGATGTACAAAGCCGGCTTAAAGAAAGCCGAAGCAGTGTTCTTTGAGAATCAGTTCAACGCGGACGAATTTGTGAAAAGAGGCATTGTTCCAAAGGAAAAAGAGGTCGTGCTTAACGGCGCAGGCGTAAATCTTGATTTGTACAAGTATCAGCCGTACCCTTCGGAAGAAAAAGGTATTCATATTCTTTATCTTGGAAGGATAATGAAAGAAAAGGGCGTTGAAGAAACCTTTGACGCTATGCGGATTGTGAAAGCCAGGTATGGCGATAAGGTTGTTTTTGATGTTGTGGGTTTCTTTGAGGACGAATATAAAGAAACTGTAGAGAAACTCTCCGAAGACGGAATAATAGTGTTCCACGGCTTTCAATCCGACCCAAAGCCATATTACGCTATGGCGCATTGTGTGGTTCTTGCAAGCTATCACGAGGGAATGAGCAATGTTCTTCTCGAAGCAGCTTCAACAGGCAGAGCGCTGATTACTACTGACATCCCGGGCTGCAGAGAAACGGTTGAGGTTGGTTTGACAGGTTATCTGTGTAAAAAACAGGATGTTGGAACGATTGTGGTTTGTATGGAAAAGTTTTTGCAGAAATCTGCCGCAGAACGTGAGCAAATGGGACTTGATGGTAGAGCGAAAATGGAAAAAGAGTTTTCTAAGGAAATAATCGTCAGTTCCACAGTAGGCTTTATTAATGAAAAAACACAGGGATAATAAATGTTGAGATATTTTACTGATTGGTATTTATGGTATTACATATTTCTCGCGGTAATGGGCGTGTTATATGTTCAACAAAAGAATAGGTTCCTTGCAACAGTAGAAGGTAATCAGCTGAAGTCTGAAGATGATTACAGGGTCGGACTGATTTTTTCCGTTTTAGTCTTTTTGCCAATGATTATTATTGCAGGTACCAAGGACTGGGATTTAGCAAATAAGTACGGTGATACAGGTTCGTATATTATGATGTATACTGAATCACCGTCATCTGTTAGTGAGGCTTTTTCTAAAGTCGATTGGGATTCCAGAGGACCCGGATTTGATATTCTGATTGCATTGATTAAACAGATTACCGGTTTTGATTATACAGGCTTTTTTATTGTCATAGCTTCGATTCAAACCATTTGTTTGCTGGTAACCTATAGACGATACAGCAGCAATATCGTAATTTGTGCTTTTTTGTTCTTTGCATCCACGGATTTTATGTCATGGGAAATGAATGGATTGCGTCAGTTTCTGGCAGCTGCAATACTGTTTGCGGCTTTTCCTCTTATTCAGAAAAAGAAATACATTCCATTTATTATCTTAGTATTAGTCTTATTTACCGTTCATAAATCAGCTTTACTTGTTCTCCCACTTTATTTTGCTGCTTTGGGCAAACCGTTTAACAAAAAAACTATTACTGTATTGGCATTGGTGTTATTGGCGATTCTGTTTGTTGGTGAGTTTACGCATTTTATGGACGACTCTTTGCAGGGAACTGTTTATAAAAACATGGTATCGGAATTTGAAGGGGATAACGGTACTAATATCCTAAGAGCTTTGGTTTATTCTGTTCCAGCCATTATCGCGATATTTAATCGAAAAAAAGTTGATGAAAATACTCCGGAGATAATTAAGATTTCCATCAATATGTCATTGTTTACTGCCGGATTATTTTTCCTTTCAGTACCAATCAGCGGCGTATTTATGGGAAGAATTCCGATTTATTGTTCGCTGTTTAACTATATTCTTTTACCATGGGAATTAGAAAATTTCTTTGGTGAGGAAAATAAGAAAACACTTCAGATGTTAATGATAGTTCTTTACTTTGTTTTCTATTTATATCAAATGAATGAGTGGAGAATATAAGAATGTCTAAACCACTGATTTCTGTTCTGATGGCGGTTTATAATTGTTCTGACACACTGACCGATGCCGTAAACTGCATTATCAACCAAACATACAAAAACTGGGAACTTATAATAATTGATGATTGTTCGAAAGACGATACATATTCGGTTGCAAAGGGCTTAGCGGACAAAGACAGCAGAATTAAGCTGTATAAAAACGAAAAGAATCTCACTCTGGCTCCAACGCTCAATAGGTGTCTGGAGAAGGCAAGCGGAGAGTGCACTGCCCGTATGGACGGTGATGATATTTGCGCTTTGGATAGGTTCGAAAAAGAGGTAAGCTTTCTGAACAGTCATCCAGAGTATGCTCTGGTCAGCTGTCAGATGGATTTGTTCGACGATAGCGGTGTATACGGTACAGTGCAGTACAAGGAGATTCCAGAGAAAACCGACTTCGCATACGGAAGCCCTGTTTGTCACGCGGGCTGTATGATGCGAAAGAGCGTATTAGAGGAGCTCGGCGGTTATGATATTTCGCCCGAAAAGGAGCGAATCGAAGATTACGACCTCTGGATCAGAATGTACGACGCTGGTTATAAAGCGTATAATCTGCAAGAGGTTCTCTACAGTATGCGCGACGATCGCAACGCGATAAAAAGAAAGAAATTCAAATTCAGAATAACCGAGTATAAGCTAAAAAAGAGAATGTGCAAATCATTCGGGCTGCCTGTCAAGTATAGGATGATGGCATATAAGCCGCTTATCTTAGGCTTAATTCCAAGCTTTGTCTACTCGTATTTACATAAGAAAAAGTACAGATAAATGCAAAAGCTATTATTCTTAATCCCCACCCTCGCGCACGGCGGAGCTGAGAAGGTTCTCGTTAACCTGCTCAACAACCTCGACAGCGGGAAGTTTGACATCACCGTTCAGACACTGTTTGA
>CACYDS010000021.1 GCA_902773285.1 uncultured Pseudomonadota bacterium
ACAAAACGCATCGGAGGCGATGTCGTTAATTTCGACGCAATAAAAGCACTAGTACTGAAAAAATAAATAAGGGGAGTTTTTCTCCCCGTTTCGCAGGTAAAATAGGCTACAATAAATAGGTGGGATTAATAAACAGGTAAAGTATGAAAAAACTTTTATTTATGAGTTTGGCAGTAATTAGCACAGCGTTTGCGGAGAAAACGCAAGACAACAATAATGCGAACTGTGTTGAGTTTTTAGCAGGAGTAAACTCCGGCGTTAGCACTAGTTGGTATGACATTCCTAAAGAGGGCGTAACCATAAATGGCACAATACCCCCACACGAAATAAAAATTTGGAATGCCACAAAAGTACGCAAGTCAAAATATTTTATGCCATTTATTGAAGCAGAACTATCAGGTCAATACCTGATAAAGAGATGTATTGTCGGTGCCAGTATCGCTGGAGGAATGTGTATCGGTGGAAAGTACACCCAATCCGGCTATAAAGATTTCTGGTACAACTATGCGGGAGTTCAAGCTTTGGTAGATAACAATTTGTCCAAAAGGGAAATACAAATAGCAAAGCAGAAATATCACTGGTTTATAGCTCCATACGTAGGATACAGAATGGATAACAATAATGACATATATCTTACTGGAGGTCTAAAAATGGTGGCAACAAAGTATTTTGGCTCGAAAACCAAGTGTACCTGGCATCCAGTTATAGGATTCGGTGCTAGATATTGGTTCAAAGACAACATATTCGTCAAAGTTGAGTATAACTACGTCTTACCAAAGAAGAAGCGATTGTCAGACACGATGCGCCTAATAGACGGAGGCAACAATTATTACGACCTAAAAGCAAAAGTAGCCGTAAAACACGGCGAAAGTGTTTTGAGACTTGGAGTTGGATATAAATTTCGCTGATAAGGCAAAACATATTCGCTTGATCAAACGCCCCTAATAATTTTGCGCGTCTATATTGCCTGTCAAGGTTTTTTAAGCGTGCCATAGGCACAATGTTGCCATTGGCACAGCGTACCTTGACAGGACTGTGGGGCGCGATGTGGTAAAGTTATAAGCATACCGCATCGCGCCTCACTCAAAAAAAATAAATAATATAAAAAAGGAGAAATAAATATGTCTATATCTTTATTACAAACTGCGCTTTCATTAGCGCAATTTTCGCCCAAAATAGCCAAGTGGCTTTCGGGCACAAAAGCGGAATCCATTTCGCAGAAAATACTGGATATCGCAAAGGAGGTGACTCACAGCTACACCGAGCAGGAGGCTGTCGACAAAATCAAATCCGACAAACGGATGCATCAATTATTTGAGAAAGCACTGCTCGACTCTGAGAGAAAAATCGAATTAGCGGTAATCCGGGACAAAGAAAATGCCAGGACACGTGATATCGCAATCATTAATTCAGGACGGCGCAATCGACGAGCCGATATTATGGTCATTTGCACCGCCCTCGGGCTTATAGCGTGCCTCGGCGTTATTTGCCTCTATAAGCACGATTTACCAGGAGAAGCTGTCGGCATCATTTCTACTATTGCTGGCATTTTCGGATCATGCCTCAAAGATGCCTATAACTTCGAGTTCGGCTCATCGCGCGGTAGCAAGGAAAAAGACCAAACTGTCGCAAACGTACTGAATAAATTGAGCTAGACAATATAGGTGAAGCGCAAAAGATGATGCTTAGCATGCAGTTAGATCGCAATATAGAATTTTGCAATTGTCAAAACGATCCGCAAAAGTTTTGGAGAGGCACCGACTCGATATACCGCAAATATTTAGTCATTTTTGGCATAACTTTGACCATACGGCAGAACACGAGCTATAATAGCGACAAGGCGGTTGCTTTGCGTAAATATTGTGCAAGTCGTAAAAGTTTGCGATATTGAAATTTCAAACATCTCTCAGTTTATTTTTATAGGTGGCCCATGTGCTATTGAATCACTGGAGCACTGTCTTTTCATGGCGCGTAGCATCAAAAATATTTGCGATAAATTGAGGATTAGTTATATATTCAAGTCCTCGTTTGACAAGGCTAATCGGAGTAGTTTTTCCGGAAAGAGAGGTGTTGGTATTGATCAAGGCCTGGAAGTTTTGTCTGAAATAAAAAAGCAAGTCGGTATCCCAGTTTTAACCGACGTACATTTGCCAGAACAATGTCAAAGAGTAGCTGAAGTTGCTGACGTTTTGCAAATACCTGCATTTTTATGTCGCCAAACTGATTTGCTCATGGCCGCAGCTAAAACTGGGAGAGCCATCAATGTCAAGAAAGGACAATTTGTATCTCCGAGCGATATGAAAAATGTCGTTGCTAAGCTCGAGCATTTTGATGCCCAAAATATAATGTTGTGCGAGAGAGGCGCATGTTTCGGTTATAACAATTTAGTCGTTGATATGCGGGGATTACCACTAATGGCAAAGACTGGATATCCAGTGATATTTGACGCGACGCACTCTGTCCAGCTGCCATCAGCGAATGGTGAATGCTCTGGAGGAGAACGTCAGTTTGCTTCGTTTCTAGCTCGTGCAGCTATTGCCGTTGGTGTAGCTGGAATTTTTATGGAAGTCCATGATAATCCGGAAATAGCGCCGTGCGATGGAGCCAATATGGTATATCTGCGTGATTTAGAACAAATTTTAACTGAACTTGTAGCACTGGATAAAATATCAAAACAATATGTAAGGAGAATTTAATGAACTTTAACGAAAATTTAAAGAAACTTAGAGATGAATTGGTTTTATGCAATGCAGATGCAATATTGGTTTCCATGAATAATTTCTTCGGAAATTTTGACTCTGAATGTTCCGGCATTGCAGAAATTTCTGGATTTACCGGCTCAAATGGAAAGGCAGTAGTTTCTAAGGGGAGAGCCATTTTATCCGTAGATGGAAGGTATACAAAACAAGCTATCAAGCAAACAGACAGCACAATTTGGGAAATAAAAACATATCCAGAATTCGATACCAAAACCTTGGTATGCGAAATTCTGAGTCCAAAGCAAATATTGGCTGTGGGAGCATTTTCTATAACTTATACGTCATATTTGTCTCTTCTTGAAGCTGCTCAAAAGTCCGGATTTAGTGTGAAAGTTTTAGAGAAATTTCCTTTATTCGAACCTGTGAAGTCTTCAAAATTCATATATTTGATAGACAATGACATAGAGACCAGGATAGCTCGCTTACAGGATACATTATCTGAAGGTGAAGTTGCTCTTTTAACTGATAGTGCGGTGATTGGCTGGACGTTTGGGGTTAGGTGCGAGCCAAATGCAGATAAGTGTGTGTTACCAAATTGTATAGCAATAGTGCCACACAGTAACAAACCTATGCTGTTCAGTGACTTAGTGCTAAAAGACCAATGCAATGCGTTCGAGTTTTTTAACATCGCACAATTTGAAGACGTTATTAAACGTTTGCCAAAATCTGAATTTGTTTTAGATTATTCACGGACTAGTTTATATTTTCCAGAAGTATTGCGACGCAATGGCTTTTCCGTGCAATCGTCGAAGACAAATTACTGTATGTTTGAGGCAATTAAGAACAGAACTGAAATTAAAAATATGAAGATTGCTTGCGAAAAAGCGTCATTGGCATTTATAAAAACTTTAGCATTCGCTGAAAATGCAGCATCGACAAGCGAAATTGAAGTAGCGAAATTTTTCGAAAATGAGCTGAAAAAATATGACGATTTTGTTTCTTTAAGCTTCAATTCGATTTCGGCATTTGATAGAAACACAGCAATTGTGCACTACAATCCGCTCACGCATGGTAATACAAAAATGGACACTGATGGTTTGTTTTTGTTTGATGCAGGAGTGCATTTTAACACTGCGACAACTGATATGACGCGCACAATACATCGTGGCTCGCCGGATTATATGGCAAAAAAAATTTACACATCTGTCCTGAAGTCTATCATACTGTTCTCGTCATTGAAGTTTCCAGATAGGTCCAAGGCTTATTTGATCGATGCAATTGCACGGGTTTTTATTTGGAACGAAGGATATGATTATCACTTCGGAACGGGGCACGGCGTCGGGAGCTTTGCGAATGTTCATGAACATCCAATAATCTCATCAAATTCTGATGAAAAAATAATGGAAAACATGGTCATGACGGTAGAACCTGGAATTTACAGCGATGATTTTGGTATTCGGCTTGAGAATATGCTTCTGACGAGAGCGGCCAATACGCCTGGATTTATAGAGTTTGAAACGCTTAATTTTATACCGTTTAGTCGAAAGTTGATTGTTGTAGAAATGCTCAGCGATGTGGAGCGAAACTGGCTGAACGAGTATCATAAAAAAATCTTCGACAAATTTGCCAATCGTTTGACCGAAGATGAGGTAACTTTGAATTGGCTCAAAGAGAATACGAAGGAATTATGAACATAAAGAATTTTGAAAATTTTAAACAGTTTGTTGCTAAACATGGAAGCAAGCGTTGTATTATCAGGTGTGACTTGAATTTGCCATCTGATATCGAAGATTTATCGCGCGTATACGCAATCAAAGATACCATACTTTCTGTTGCAGATATGGGACTTCAAGTTGTCTTGATATCTCATTACAAGCGTCCGAAACCCGATGACATTAATAATCCGAAATTTTCGTTAGCTCAAATCGTACCAAGCGTATCAAAAGTGCTTGGAAAAGATATAGCTTTTGAAAAGCGATCTGCGTTCGATATCGAACCAAGCGATGTTACCGCCCCTATAACATTAATGGAAAACCTGCGATTTTACGAAGGAGAAACAAAGAATGATGATGCATTTGCAGCACACCTGGCGAAGTTTGGCGATATCTATATAAATGATGCGTTTTCGGTGTCCCATCGTGCGCATGCTTCTGTTTGCGCGATAACCAAGCATTTGCCGTCGTTTGCTGGCTTGTCTATGATGCGCGAAATCGATGGGCTAACTAAGGCCACGGAAGACATTAAACGTCCGTATACTGCAATTATAGGAGGCGCTAAGGTTTCAACGAAAATCGATGTGTTGAAGAAGCTGTCCTTAGATGCAGATTATCTTGTTGTAGCTGGAGCTATGGCAAATACGTTTCTAGCATCACAAGGTCACGATATGAAAAAGTCACTAATTGAACCAGAACAATTTGAAACAGCGCGCGAGATTATTGCCAATGCAAAGGCTGAGATTATCTTACCTAGCGACTTTTTGGTATCCCCAAATGTTGAGACAGACGGGGTGCAGTGCAATTTAACCGATATCCCAGATGATTGCGGGTGTTTCGATATAGGGGCAAAATCAACAACACGCATTATAGAAATAATTGATAAATCGCATACATTGCTTTGGAATGGCACTCTTGGGCTATTTGAATGCGCTAACTTTCAATATTCTAGTAAAATTGTATCTAAACATGTTGCTGAGCGCACTCATAGCTCCGGCCTTATATCGATAACAGGCGGAGGAGAAACCATAGCTTCGCTCGGAAATTATAAACCTGACATGACTTTTGTATCAACAGCAGGCGGCGCATTTTTAGAGTACATCGCAGGGTACCAACTTCCAGGCGTGAATGTTTTATCAAATTAGCAGTAAAAAATTTGCCAAATATGACCACACAGAAGACCTGCCACGTTGCCCTGTAGTCTATGAATTTTCGTTTCGGATAAACGCCTATGTTGCCTCGCCTATAAAACATAGGCTTTTTCGACGTGTAACAAAGGAATTTTTATAATTAACGAAAAATTAACATACGTGTCATAGACTATCTACTGGGAAGGATTACGAGTAGGAGACGGCATTGTTATGGAGGCGCGGCTAGCGAAAGTTTTCGTAATAGCTGTATCGATAGTGGCTGTTACTGTCGGGATATATACCGTAGGTATACGAACGATTGGAATAAGCGCTAACGATGTCCGTAATAGTGTCTCTCCTTTTTGGCAACCCTGGAAAAACAGAGCGTCTAGGCAACCTGTTCCCCATAAAAAAACACACATTTCTCCTTCTGACTGCAAAAATATAGAATTCGTCTATAAAAACTTCCCCATGAAAAGTGGCGCGAAATGCGGAAATTTAGCAGATATTTTGAAGCGTGGGGAAATGGTGATTTGCGCGCGGAAAGAACGTTATGTCGCATGTTGTCAGATGCAGACGAAAGATGGGTATATTGGGGAAGATGTGCGACTAGCGACCGAATTAGGAAATGCCCTTGGAGTAAAGATAATTTATAAAATGGTTTATGACACATATGACGACGTCGTGGAGGCAATATATAACTGTGAAGGTGATGTCGGCATAGCAAACTTATCCTACACACCAACCAGAGCTAAAAAAGTTATGTTCTCTTCGCCATATGTCATTCTCAACAAAGCAATATTAATCAACAGACTTGCAATGGTAGGACAAAAAGCTAGGAACCTATCCGAAATCCTAAATGTTCCTGCTGCGAAAATCGCCGCTTTGAAAAACACAAGCAATGAGAATTTTGCCAAGGAAATTTTTTCCGAAGCGCAAATATTAGGAGAAGCGGAATGGGAAACTGGGGCTATAAAAAAATTGCAACAAACGGAAGTAGTCGCAGTGGTTGATGACAATATGCTCATTGGCACCTTGATAATGGAACAACCAAATCTTTTGCTAAAATTTTTACCTGTAATTTTGAAAGAATCAAAAGACCCAATATCTGCAATAACAAATATAAAAGAATATTCATTAAATTTATTTATTAATAAATTTTTAGAAAATAAATACAAGATTCTATCGATACCAGAGGTATTAGAAACATATAGGGATTATATAAAATGAATATTTTAAAAACGATTTTTTTCAAAAATAGAAAATTAAGAACTGAAATTTTAGTAACATTTTCGGTTTTGTTATTTGTTTTTGTCAGTTGCGAAATTTTTTACTCTAATGACGCAAACAAAAAAATTGTTTTACAGTTTGAGAAAGATTATTACTCCAATAAAATTTCATCGATGACTGCAAACTGGCTGGACTCGTATTTTAGCCTAGTTGAGCTCGTCGCAAACGTTTTGTCTAGAAATAAGTTAGTGCAACCAAACAATTCGGCTAAAGGATTTGCTGATTTTGAGGAATTCTTTAAGAAAGCATTGCAAAAAACCCCATTTGCTTTGACATTTCAGTTGACGCTAAATGATGGTTCTATGCTGCAGGTCAGAAATATTCGTGGAGTCACATCATTTCAGCACAATTTGTCACATTCTCTACCAGAATACGCTGTGTACGCCATTCGAAAGATGGAACGTATACCTGGAAAAGAGAATATATCCGAATCCTGGGAATACCTGAACAATGATTTCACTCCTATAATTAAGGAACATCTGCAAGTCGCTCAATATGATCCACGAGAAAGAAGCTGGTATATCAACACAGTTATCAATAGAAAACTTTTGTGGAGCGAGCCATATGAATTCGCGACAAGTAATGAAATTGGCGTCACTGTTTCTACGCCAATTTTGATAAAAAAGAAAAATGAAGCCCATGGAGTAATTTCTATCGATTTTTCATTAAAGGATTTTGCCGATTTGCTTCACAATGCCAAAACAACAGCGAATTCCTGTATCAGATTAATCAATGATAAGAATGAGATTCTCGCTTCAACCCTCGAAAACGAAAAAATAAGCCACCGAGAAAATACTAAAGCTGCCGCGGATAAGTTACTCAAAGTTACAGAAATAAATGATGAAAGTTTGCAATTAGCAACCAAAAATCTTATTGGGGAAAACGAAACACATGTCACATATGAGACTAGCGATGGAAAAGCTTTCATTGCCTCAAAAAGAAAACTACATAGCGTTCCATTTTCGATATTAACTATTACCCCACAATCCGATTTTACAGAGGTTTTTGACAAGTTGCAGGCAAATATGTTCCTGTTGTCATTGTTTGTCTTTTTGTTCTCATCTGCAATAGTTATTATCTTCTCACACAGAATATCAAAACCAATATCGCAACTTTGCAAATCCGCTATCGTGATCGGAAAAATGGATTTTAAAAGTTATTCTGATCCTCAACAATCCAATATTTTTGAAGTAAAAGAGCTCTCAACAGCGATAGAGCAGATGAAAAGCAGCGTCTCGACTTTTTCAAAATACACGCCGAAAGGTATCGTAAATGAAATATTAAAAAATGGAGGTGCAACCAGCATTGGCGGTATGACAAAAGAAGTAACGCTGTTTTTTTCAGATATAGAAAAGTTTTCCACAGTTTCCGAAAAATTACCGGCCGAGTATCTAATTTTTCATCTTTCAGAATATTTCGACGAGCTAACTAAAATCATAACGGAACATAACGGAATAATTGACAAATATATCGGAGATTCAATCATGGCTATTTGGGGAGCTCCAAATCCTGATGAAGATCAAGTCATCAACGCATGCGAAGCTGCATTGAATTGTCAGCAAATGCTGAAAACATTAAAGGATAAATGGATGTCGCTAGGAAAACCTCCCCTTCCAACTAGAATTGGACTGCATTCTGGAATAGCGATAGTAGGGAACATTGGCTCACACGAAAGAGTAAACTTCACAGCTATTGGCAATACAGTTGATATAGCTTCCAGTTTGGAAGGCACAAATAAGATTTATGGCACACGGATTTTAGCATCAGAATCGGTAGAAAGTAAGGCTCGTGACAAAATTTTGTTCAGGGTAATTGACAAAGTCTCAGTGAACGGAAGTAGGTCTGGCATCACAATTTTTGAACCACTCTGCTCTTTACAACAAGTTAACGATATGTATTACAAAATGCTGGAACTTTGCTCAAAATCCAAAGAAGCATTTGAGCTGTATCAGAGCCAAAATTTTAAAGACGCGCTGGAGTTATATACCGAAATATCAAAAACATTTCCAGAAAAAGCTAACTCAATCAATGTATTGATCAAACGTTGCGAAGAGTTTTTAGCAACTCCTCCAAAAAATTGGGACGGAATCAACAGATTATGGTGAGCGTGTGGGAATGTTTGGAAAGATATCAAAACTTCTAAGTAGCGGATACACAACTGTAATAGCTGCCGTATGTGCGATTTTTATCGGCGTATGTTTTCCTGACACAGGCAAATTATTTGCACTACCCGGAAATATATTTTTAACTTTGATTTCCATATCTGTAATTCCCATTATATTTTCGTCGGTAACATGCAGCATTATAAAAATGCTTTCAAATAAATTTGCTGAAATTACTGTATCCAAAATAATATTTACGTTCACGAGTATACTAATTTTAGCCGGAGGTATCGGGATTTTAGTTGGCATCACGTCACATTCTGGTGAAAAAATCATGAGCTCAAAGCTTATAGCTAACATGATTTTTCAAGATATGCAAAAATCCATCGCTACATTATCTCTTTTTGATCCTCTTGATACATTGCAAAAATTTTCTTTTTCCAATTTTGTCACAACGTTATTGCCAAAAAATCCATTCGCAGCATTTGCAGAAGGAAACATAATTCAGATACTATCTGTTTCCATTTTAGTTGGTTTTGCCATAGCCCATCTAGATTCACAAAAAAGCGAAGTGTCATTGAGAAGTTTAACTGTTCTTATGCAATCATTTAAGAAAATTCTCAAAATCCCGACTAAAATTCTTCCTATTGGAATGTTTTGTCTTCTATCGAGCAATGTATCCAAAGTAAATTTTGAAGATATGATCGCAATGACACACTTTATATCAAGTGCATTCATCGCTTTTTGTATCTTGATACTGCTAGCTTTGTGCATTTTTGCAATGTATAGTCCAATTGGATTTTTTAAATCAATAAAATCCATAAAGGAAGCGGTCATTATTGCATTTTCAACCTGTAGCAATCAGGCAACTCTGCCATTTTTAATTGCCGCTTTAAGAGATAAATTTAGACTTGCGGAGCAAGCTGTCAATTTGGCGATTCCGCTCGGGATTACTATGTGCCGGGCTGGTAATGTTGCATACTATGCATTTGTGTCAATGTTCATTGCTTCGGTATATAACCACCCTCTTTCTATTTATGAACAAGGATTTATTGTATTGGGAGCTATAATGACTAGTTTTGCATCGTCAGGCGCAAACGGAATTATTGCGATTAGTATGATCTCAATAATTTTAGACCCCTTAAATCTGTCAATAGATTCCCTCATCCTCATACTTGTAGCTGTAGATCCGCTAATCGAGCCGATCAGAACCATAACGTCCCTTATTATGAATGCAGCAGTTTCTTGCCTCATCATAAATGGAAAAAGACGGAGGCTACAGTGCAAATAAGTGCATTCCGTGCCATTAGATTTAACTCAGATTATTGGAATTTTCCGACGCACCTTAATATGGAAAACGGTGCCGATAAGGTTCAGCAAACGCAGGATATATTGGCGTATTTGAATACTCAGATAGCAAATGGTTCTGCAAAAATCGATGCGATTCCGGGGTTATACGTCCTTCGAACAACATCTAGTCAAAAAAGAGTTATATCGATCATAGGTGAAATTGATTATAACGAAAAATCAGTTCTATTTGTGAATGAAGAAATACATCTTCCAAAATTGGAACGTTATAAATCAATGTTTCAGAAGTTTAAAATTCAGACAAGTCCAGTGTTAACTTTTTATAAAAATCACATTTCAATAGAGACAATGGTCGCCGACGTATTAAACACACTTCCAACAATAAGTGTAAATATTGGTGGAGTACTGTATGAATTATGGTACATCTGCAATGCCCTAGGAATAAGTCAAATCAAAAAAGCACTAAAATCTATTGACCGTCTATACATCGCCGATGGACATCATAGATTTTCGTTATTCACTAGTCTAGCTTCTAAGCTTTCTGCGAAATTGATAATTTCTGTTACTGATGCAAATTCAATACTTTTAAAAAGTTGCCATCGAGTTGTTTGCGGGGCAATTTCTGCGAATTGGCACGAGAACATTCTTCAACTCGGCAACATCGAAAGAATCAATTCGTTCGATAATGTCGCTGGAAAAGTGGTTTTGATTTTTCCAACAGGCGAAAATTTAGCTGTCGACTTTATGGAGCAGCAAGCCGATAAAAATATTTTCGATATTGTAAAAAAAGATGTTATTGAAACTGGCTTTGGTGTTAAAGAGTATGACGACAACGTGTTCCCGCTTCCAGGAAATGTTTCTCCCACCGAAGCAAAAACAATATTCAATCTGTATAAAAATGCTTCGGTAGCAATATTCGTTCCAAGCATCAATGTTTCAGATTTCTTAGATGTCATAGACAATGGACACAAGTTGCCAGCAACATCCACATGGTTCGAACCTAAAATCGTTGATGGTTTTATTTTACGAAAATTTTCATAACTCCTGTTTCAATCAGTTCCAAAGATGTTATACTTCGTCACAAAGCTAGTATATATCAAGGCATAAAAGTGGCAAAATTGTATTTCTATTATTCGGCGATGAATGCTGGCAAGACGACCAAGTTACTACAGAGTAGTTTTAATTACAACGAACGGGGGATGGATACAATTTTATACACCTTTAGGTTTGATAACAGATTTGGCGAATCCAAAATCGCGTCGCGAATCGGGCTCGCAAAAAATTCGTACACATATGATAGCAGCACCCATCTTTTCGATGATATAAAAAGCAAGATAGGCAGCAAAACCGCCTGCATTTTTGTAGATGAGGCACAGTTTTTAAATAAGCAACAAGTTATGGATTTATGCAGAGTTGTTGATGAACTCAGAATTCCTGTTCTAGCTTATGGGCTACGTACAGATTTTCTAGGAGAAGCATTTGAAGGCAGTAAGTATTTACTACTATGGGCAGATGAATTGATCGAAGTAAAGACTATATGCCATTGCGGCAAAAAAGCTACTATGAATGCAAAATTTGACGAAATGAAACGTGTAATCAGGGATGGAGATCAGATTGACATTGGCGGCAATGAAAAATATACATCTCTTTGTCGAAAACATTATTTTGAAGGCAATATCGGGGAATAACTGATAACTCTAGGAAATAGAAGTAGAAAAATTTTTTAGTGGGAAAGGCCCCCTAGTTAGCAATGCATTCCAAATATGTAGGTTCTTTATGATATCTTGCTTTTGGATTCATGAATAACTCGCATGAATGAGAGAAATTTGCGTATGATGAAAATTTTTTTTTCAAAGCCCATTGACTAATTTGAATTTGTATCATAAACTAGCACTCGAAAGGAGAGACTGCTAATATGTCAATAAAATTTAAACCATTATATGATAGAGTTTTGGTGGAACGCCTAGAGTCTGAGGAAAAGACAGCGGGTGGAATTATTATTCCAGATACAGCCAAGGAAAAACCTATGGAAGGCTTAGTGATCGCCGTGGGAAATGGAACAAAAAATGATAAAGGTGATATTGTTCCCCTACAAGTGAAAGCTGGAGATAAAATCCTATTTGGCAAGTGGTCTGGAACAGAAATAAAACTCGAAGGAAAAGATTATCTGGTCATGAAAGAGTCAGATATTATGGGAATATTTGAATAAGGAGAATAAAGATGTCAGCAAAGGAATTAAAATTTAGCGCAGATGCAAGAGAACAAATCCTTAAAGGTGTAAATACTCTTGCTAATGCAGTTAGAGTTACAATGGGGCCAAAAGGTCGTAATGTTTTGATAGAAAAGTCCTATGGAGCGCCGAGAATCACAAAAGACGGTGTTTCGGTTGCCAAAGAAATAGAAGTTTCCGAAAAATTTGAAAATGTCGGAGCTCAAATGGTCAAAGAAGTAGCAAACAAAACTTCTGACTTAGCTGGAGATGGAACCACAACAGCAACAGTTTTGGCACAAGCTATTTTGACCGAAGGAATTAAATCTGTATCTGCTGGTGCAAATCCGATGGATTTGTTGCGTGGCATCAATATGGCGGTTGATTCTACAGTTAAGTTCTTGAAGGAAAAATCAAAACCAGTTTCTACAAATGAAGAGATAGTTCAAGTTGGTACGATTTCTGCGAATGGCGAAAAGGAAATCGGAGAGATGCTGGCTAATGCTGTTTCCAAGGTTGGAAAAGAGGGCGTAATCACGATCGAGGAAGCAAAGTCGTTCCAGACTGAACTGGATGTGGTCGAGGGTATGCAATTTGACAAGGGCTATATTTCACCCTATTTCGTGACAAATTCTGAAAAAATGACTGCAGAGTTAGAAAATCCATACATCTTGATACACGAGAAGAAGCTCTCTGGGTTACAGCCGATGTTACCGGTTTTAGAAGCAGTAGCACAGTCTGGTCGTCCACTATTGATCATAGCTGAGGACATCGAAGGTGAGGCGCTCGCAACATTGGTCGTTAACAAGTTGCGAGGTGGACTAAGAGTGGCAGCTGTGAAAGCCCCTGGCTTTGGTGACAGAAGAAAAGCAATGCTTGAAGATATCGCTATTCTAACCGGTGGCACTCTCATTTCTGAAGATGTTGGAATTAAACTCGAGAACGTCAATATCACAATGCTTGGTTCCGCAAAGAAAGTCACTATAACGAAAGATGACACGACAATAGTTGAAGGAGCTGGACGGAAGGACGACATAACGGCTCGTTGCAATCAAATAAAAGCACAGATAGAAGCTTCGACATCTGATTATGACATCGAGAAGATGAAAGAGCGTTTGGCTAAACTGGCTGGTGGCGTTGCTGTCATACGTGTTGGTGGCGCGACAGAAGTTGAGGTCAAAGAGAAGAAAGACCGTGTGGACGATGCAATGCACGCAACGAAAGCTGCAATTGAAGAAGGCGTAGTTCCTGGCGGTGGCGTAGCTTTGTTGCGTTCCATCGAGAAACTTGACTCTTTGGCTGCAAAAAATGAAGACCAAAAGATTGGTATCAACATTATTCGTCATGCACTAATGGCTCCTGCTCGTCAAATTTCGAACAACGCAGGAGTTGAAGGTTCAGTTGTAATCTCAAAAATACTGGATAACAAGGACTATAACTACGGATATGATGCTTCAAAAGATGAGTACACCGATATGATAAAATCTGGGATAATCGATCCAACAAAAGTTGTTCGTACCGCATTGCAAGACGCGGCATCGATAGCAGGACTACTACTAACAACCGAGTGCGTAATAACCGAAAAACCAGAACCTAAAGAAGCGTGTAGCCACGCAAATCCAGGCATGGGTGGTATGGGAGGAATGTATTAAACCATATAGGAAAAGGACGGTGTACTACCGTCCTCCCTACATTTTTTGCTGCAGCATATTGC
>CACYDS010000022.1 GCA_902773285.1 uncultured Pseudomonadota bacterium
TATGGTTATAGGAGATGTTCAAAAAACTATTCCAGAATTAAAGCAATTATATATCACATTGTGATATAGCTTTTTGTGCTAAAAATTGGGATTGCCAAACAAATTAAAGAAGCTCTCTGCTGTTCGGAAATAGGACTATTGAGAGTTCTACCATCTGTTTCAGATTCTTGCATCTATCCCTCTGTTTGCCCTTTATAATTCCAGCCTTCCATAGCCCCTACATCCACAAATCTTGCAAACTTCTGGCACAGTTTATCCGCTCAATCTCCTCTGTTCAAAAGTTCATATACTTTTTATTTATCTAGTTGCCAAGCCTCATTCTTAAAGCAACATCCACAACTTTTTGCGCGTTAGGAACTGCGAGCTCCTCTAGCGATTGCGAATAAGGCTCAGGAACATCTGAGGTGGCTATACGCATAGGTTCATGATCGAGGTAATCGAACGCGTTTTCAACAACTATGGCGCTTATTTCTGAACCGATTCCGCAAGACATCCACCCTTCTTCGACATTGAGAATTCGGCCAGTTTTCTTTACAGACCTAATAATGGTCTCCTTATCCAGAGGACGCAAACTAATCAAATTTATTACTTCGGCTGAAATTCCGTGTTTTTCTTGCAAAATCTGCGCAGCCTCCAACGCGTATTCGACCGAGATTGAAAAAGCGGTAATAGTTATATCGGAGCCTTCGCGCACAATAACAGCCTTATCTAATGGCATTGGATCAACTTCCCCTTCTGGCATTTCGAAACTCTTCCCATACAAAATTTCGTGCTCCAAAAAGACTACCGGATTATCGTCTCGAATAGCCGATTTCAGCAACGCCTTGGCTTCGTGTGAAGTGTGAGGTGCCACGACTTTTAGCCCTGGGCAATGTGCATACCAGCTTGCGAAACATTGTGAATGCTGCGCTGCAACTTTGCGCGGTACGCTGTTGGATCCTCTAAAAACTATCGGACAATTGATCTGCCCCCCGGACATATATAGCGTTTTTGCAGCAGAATTGATGATGTGGTCGATAGCCTGCATCGCAAAATTAAATGTCATAAACTCGATTATTGGACGCAACCCCATCATCGATGCACCAACTCCAATGCCGGCAAATCCAGCTTCAGTTATGGGGGTATCGATAACTCGATTTTCTCCAAATTCTGCTAGCAAACCTTGGCTAACTTTATAAGCGCCATTGTAATATGCAACTTCTTCTCCCATTAAAAAAACATTCGGGTCGCGCCTCATCTCCTCAGCCATGGCATCTCTTAGGGCCAATCTAACAGGTATTTTGCTCATAAAATCACATCCGTTTCTAATTCAGAAGCATCTGGGCATGACGCATTTATCGCTTCTTTTGCTGAACTTTCTATTACCTCCGCCACTTCGTCTTCAATTTTTTCAAGTCTTGAAATATCTATATCAAACATCTCTAGCAACTTATTCTTAAATCTTATTATCGGATCACGCGTTTTTTTAACGTTTTCGACTTCCTCGCGAGTCCGATATGTTGCCGGATCAGACATTGAATGTCCACGATAACGATAAGTATCGACATGGAGAATTATCGGCACAGATGTCGTTCGGATTTTATCAATAGCATCTTTTGACTTTTCGATAACATCAAGAATATCCATGCCATCAACTGATATCGTCTGTATTCCAAATGCATCACCACGAGTTTTCAAGCTTTGCCCTGAAACCGCACGTTTAGCTGCGGTGCCCATCGCATAGTGGTTATTTTCTAGAACATATAATACCGGCAATTTCCAAAGCGAAGCCATATTAAATGCTTCATACACCTGACCTTGGTTTGCGGCTCCATCTCCAAAAAAAGTTACGGCAACTCCGCTATCTTTTTTATATTTGTGTGCGAACGCAAGGCCCGTGCCTATAGGAACTTGTGCACCTACGATACCATTTCCACCAAAAAAATTATGCTTACGGCTATACATATGCATTGAGCCACCTTTGCCTTTCGAGCATCCAGTCGCCTTTCCGCAAAGTTCTGCCATCACTTCAGTCGGCGGAACTCCTAGAGTTAACATATGCGCGTGGTCACGATAACTTGTGATACAGCTATCTTGAAGCTGCATATTATGGGCAATTCCGACAACTACAGCCTCCTGTCCGATATACAAATGACAAAAGCCAAAAATATGACCTTGTGTATACAGCTCTGCTGCTTTTTCCTCAAACAACCGAGCCTGTACCATTTTCTGATACAGGCTCAATCCGGTGTCCAAATCAATCATGGCTCCCGAAAACCGAAACTCCTCTTAGAGTTCTATTGTAGCACCTTGTGCATGCAAAGACATCATTTACGAGGTGCGACTTCCTGTTTATATTGTCCAACCAAAACCGAGTTTTATAACGTGACCCTTTGGATACTTATTACCCAAAGTTTTTTGGAACTCTGTTTTAAAGAAGTAGGACTTCGTTTTCGAATAGAACCTGGCGCCAGCACCAACGATAGGAGCTAACTTATTAAACCTAACACCACCAAGTGCGTAAAGTTCAACACGGTCAGCAACAATGAAACCAGCTCTCACTATACCAGCCCCATATACAGGCGTCTTATTTTGCGTGTAAGCATCAGTTTTCTTCTTTTTGCCGAATTCCTTGCAATTGACACCGACTAACAGCTCAGCGCCCAAAATTCCCTTGCCACACTGCCGTGTCACACCAATATTTGCTTCCACAGCCGGCGAAGTAATTCTGCCAGAATGTGCTTTTTTTGTTTCTTGTCTGGCTATCTTGTCCATTGCAAGCTTGACTATAAATTCATCTCTGATTGTAGAGACCTTATCAAACATGCCCTTATACTCATCAATGTCAGCAGGATTGTTGCCCTGTCCATACCAGTTATTTTGCATCCAGTCCTGTAAGTCTTCGTCGTTTAGAGCCCATTTTATATCGGCTCTGTTCATAAAGCCATACAGATCGGTGTTGGCCAATGATTTCAGGGATGGCAGATACTCTTTATCGTACTTGTTCAGCATATCTCCTCGTAACAAATCTCCCGCTTCTATGCTGTTTTTTTTCATATAGTTCTGTAATTCGGTTTTTTTTAGGTTGAGCGCATTGACTTTGTTCGTCAAATTGGTCACGTAGGTATCAACTATAGCAAAGTCCATTTGATCGGATGTAACACCTTTCCTCCTCTTGTCAAAGATGCCACCAGTAAGATTCAGTGTTTGTTTTGCGCTGTTTCTAGCTTGAATTATGTTGTTGTTATTAAAGCCACTCAAGTTAGCTATTGCATCTGGGGCAACCCCTGCCTGAATCAGGATAGTGCGAACTGCATCTACGCTCCCAGCATTGTCTATGTTATTTGATTGTTCAGTAACCCATTCTTCTACTTTATCAGTGTGGTATTGTGCAACTGCAGTATTTTTCAGATTAGCAATAAGGTTTTTGGCATCATCAAGCGCCTTACTCTCTTTATCTAGCATCTCCAGCACTTCTTTATAAGTCGGATGCTTACGCTGTTTGCGCTCCTGCTTATACTGTGCCATACCAACATCAACACCTATGTGCCAACGCGTTTCAGATGCCTCAGACAACGAAGAGCCCAGCACGGCTATAGCCACCGCCATTTCCTGCAAGACAATCAACTTTTTCTTATTCATTCCTCTTCCTTCTCAAAATCTAAGTCTTAACCTAGAAATAACTCTCATAGGCATATTTTCATATCAGACTACCGTTCAAAAACAGTATCGTTTATTGCGAAAATACAACGTGTTATACGCTAAAAATTGCAAAATTTCACATAAAACTCGATTCAACTGATAAATCAAAAATACACCTACGAAACAACATCTGTAATTAAAACTCACAAAAACAGGATCATTTAACAAAAAAACATATAGAAGCAACTTCTTTTTATATAAAATTTATTTAAAATTTTATATATTTACTATATTTTATTTCCATTCATCAAAAAAAATGCATATAAAAATCACTGAATTTCCAGCGCTTTACTCAGGATAAATTTCTTCAACTTCTTTAAAAGTTGCAAAGATTTTTTTTGAACATTTTTTTCTTGATATATTTTTTAGTGACCCATTTATCAATCCCCGCAACAGTTTGTTATTGCTCCTTTTGGTTTTCTTTTTGAAGCTTCTTGAGAAGAGCATGTGCTTCTTTTGCTTTGTATGAAGATCTAACCAGAGCACCAGCAATTACCTCAATACCTCGTGCTTTGCCATATTCTGAATATTCAGCAAATTCATCAGGAGTAACATAGCGCGCTATCGGATAATGCAAGGGTGATGGGGGGAGGTATTGCCCTATAGTTAAGATATCTATCTTCGCACAAACAACATCATCGATCAAATTCAATACATCTTCTTTTGTTTCGCCAACGCCGACCATTATGCCGGTTTTGGTGATCATTTTGGAATCGATCTTTTTAACTACCTTCAGAAAATTGAGCGATATATCATAATCTGCAGGCGGTCTTTTCACTGTTTTATGAAAGCGTCTAACAACTTCTAGATTATGCCCGAAAACATCCGGACTAGCCTCAACAATCGTTCTTATTGCATCAACATTTCCACGTAAGTCTGACGTTAAAATTTCAACTTTCGTTTCTGGGTTTAAATCACGTATTGCTTTAATCACATTTGCAAAGTGCTGAGCTCCTCCATCTTTTATATCATCACGAGTTACGCACGTAATCACAGCATACTTTATTCCCAATTTATGCACTGACCGAGCTACTCGCTCTGGTTCGTCAGCATCAAGAAGGGCTGGACGCCCGTGTTTTACATTGCAAAAGCCGCAATTGCGCGTACAGGTGTCCCCCATTATCAAAAATGTTGCCGTCTTACTGCGCCAGCATTCACCGATATTTGGGCACATTGCCTCCTCGCAAACTGTATGCACTCCAGCGTTTTTGATTACGTTTAGCGTCTCAGTAAAACCGCGCGAAACAGAGGCAGGAACGCGAATCCAATCTGGGCGCTTTAATTTTTCAGGCATTGTTTTATTTCAAAAACCATCTTACCAAACACATCCATGTCGATTCCCCCAAATTGAACTAGATCAGGTCGTCCACCAAATTTTATCCCCAAATGGATTCGCTCTACTAGCGTTTTTGCATCAACTCCGTTTTCAATGGCTTTTTCTGAAGCATACACGCAAACAGAAATTTTTCCTGTTTTTGAGTTCTGATTGCCTATAATCATATAGAACTTGTCATCGGAGTTTTTCTCTCTGTCTATCAGTGCCAAAATCATCTTTTGATCTATGTCACTTACGAAAGTGTGTCGTATCTCACTGGTCCCAATTTGTTCAGTTTCAAACTTTAGCTCATCTGAAAAACTATGCGACTTTAATTCCGAAACTTGCCGACCTAAAGCCTTAATATCAGATTGCAACATTTCGATACGTTTCGAATTCTCATTCAACTGTTCCTCATAATACTCGGCGAGTACCCGTCCAGTTAGAGCTTCTATTCGCTTTATCCCAGACCCAACCGAAGAAACGGCAATGATTTTAAAACAGCCAATTTGGGCAGTATTTTTAAGATGTGCACCTCCGCAAAGCTCTGCTGAAAAACCATCACCTATTTCAACCACTCTAACCTTATCTGGATACTTTTCTCCAAACAACGCTAAAACGCCACTGTTTACAGCACTCTCATAGTCTGTTTCATACGTCTTTACAGGCATTGATTCGTCTATCACATCGCGCACTTGACGTTCTATCTCCCTTATTTGCTCTTTTGTTATTGCCTCATTATGCAAAAAGTCAAATCGCAATTTTTCATCAGTATTTAACGAGCCCTTTTGAACTACATGCGTTCCAAAAACTTTTCGCAAAACTGCTTGTAAAACGTGAGTTGCAGTATGATTGCGAGCAGACCAAAGTCGTCGCATTGTATTTACTGCAAGTTTTACTTCGTCGTTAATCCGCAATATACCATGTGTCACCTTGCATTTATGTACGGTTATTCCGGCTATTTTCTTTGTGTCCAAAACTTCAGCCAGGTTACTATCCAACGATATTGTTCCAGTATCTCCAATTTGTCCGCCAGACTCCGCGTAAAGTGGTGTGCTCTTGGTCACTATGCACCCATCATCTCCAGCTTCCAATTTATCAACCATTTCGGAATTTTTAACTAAGGCAACGATATTGGAATTTTGTTTACTTATTCCATAATCGAACAGTACCTTGCCAACTTTTTCCGCAACATCAAACCAAACTTTTTCTGTAAAAGCATCACCAGTACCTGCCCATGCTTTTTTTGACAATTCTTTCTGGTCCGAAGCTATTTTATCAAATTCCACTTCATTAACTCGTTTACCCTCATTTCGCAAAATATCCTGAGTTAAATCAAATGGAAAGCCATATGTATCGTAGAGTTTGTATGCAACATCTGCTGGAAAAATATTTGAAGAACCCAGTTTTTCGAGCTCTTGCCGCAAAATAAACATTCCCTTATCGATTGTTTTCATGAACCCATCTTCTTCGTTCTTAACAACTTGCTGTATCGTTTTTTCATTGGTGGTTAGCTCTGTATAATGGTCTCCCATAACGTTCTTGACACTTGAAACCAACTTATACAAAAATGGCTCCTTCATGCCCATCATATAACCGTGTCGCAAAGCACGTCTGATAATCCTGCGCAAAACATACCCGCGCCCCTCATTCGTTGGAATTATGCCATCTGCGATCATGAATGAAACGGCTCGTATATGATCCGCAATTACGTTATAATGCGCGACATATTTTGCATCATCAGTGTTAGTCAAATTTTTCACATCCGCGATAAGGGTTTTGAACAAATCTATGTCATAATTGCTGTGCACCCCCTGCAAAACTGCTGCTATTCTCTCAAGTCCCATACCGGTATCGATCGACGGTTTCGGCAATTTCATCCTGGAACCATCTGCTAATGTCTCAAATTGCATAAAGACAAGATTCCAGATCTCAATAAACCTATCTCCATCTTCGTTTTCGGAGCCAGGTACTCCTCCTGGAATTTCCTCACCATGGTCGTAAAAAATTTCACTACAAGGTCCACACGGTCCAGTATCCCCCATAGACCAAAAGTTATCATTCGTAGGAATTCGGATAATCTTTGCTTCTGCAAGTCCTGAAACTTTTTTCCAAATACTTGCAGCTTCTTCATCGCTGGAATGCACTGTAACCAGCAGCTTTTCTTGTGGTAACTCAAATCTTTTGGTAACTAAATTCCAGGCAAAATCAATAACTTCAGCTTTAAAATAATCTCCAAATGAAAAGTTACCTAACATTTCGAAAAATGTGTGATGTCGTGCGGTATAACCAACATTTTCCAGGTCGTTATGCTTGCCACCTGCTCTAAGGCATTTTTGCGCTGTTGTGGCCCTTTTATATGGCAAAATTTTCTTGCCTGTAAAAGTATCTTTAAATTGCACCATACCAGCATTCGTAAACATCAAAGTCGGATCATTATCCGGAACGAGAGAACTCGACTTAACGTGAGTGTGTCCATTCCCAACAAAATATTTTATAAACTCGGCTCTGATTTCATTGACAGAAAACAACATAAATATCCAAAATATCCAACTTTAAATTCAATATGTACAGTCTAGCACCTTTTTGCGGGTAAAAGTGAGCTATATTACATATGCCATGAATGGACAAAATAAGCCAATCAAGAAGCAACTTGCCACAGTTCTGAAAGTTGCCTTGCTATTGAGGAACGATAAAAATTTTCAATGTTTGTTAAGTTTTTTGCTATTATTTGTGAAGATGTTTGTAACAGCCGATATGCCCGTTGTCGAAACTGAATTGAGGAAAGCAGTGTAGGTATGTCGGAATAGTCATCAGTTATCGGAAGATTGCTTATGTTAGTATTAAAACCAATATTTGCTAGCAAATAGAGTTCGAAGTATACGTAAAGGAATAGTATATCAACAGAGTTAAAGTGTTGAAGATTTGTTGAGACGTAGTCAGTTAGCTTAAAAATGTGAGCATCATCGGCATTTTGTGGCAATAGTTTATCTAAAATAAAACAAATACTTTGGCATACCAGTAGATGATTTCCAAGATGCATTGATGCGACCAAAGTAGGAGCCTCAGATAATAACCTCCAAAAGCCAAAGGAATCCGGCTCTCGTGATGTGTAGGCTATGTCAACTTTTGCAAGATTTATAAACGTTAGTGATTTGCTTTTATAAGCTAATGCTCGCACTTTGCCATGATTCTGCGTTAATATGTTGACTATTTTGTATCTCTCTCCATGTGATACAGTGGATAAAACTATACCAAGATCCTGCCAAGATATCATTTGTCTAGCTTGAGGTACTTCACGATTTTTAACGTCGATTCCTTTTGTATCGTTCCGTCATTCAGAATTGGGATTATCCTTTCGAATATTTTATGAGCGGTCGGAGCTATATTCCAGCCAGCCGTTGCATATCCGCATGTTTCTGAAGTGGCTTTTGGATCATCAAGTGACACCAGAAGCATGTATTGTGGCTTATCTTTTGGAAATCCCCCAATAAAGGTCGTGATCCTTTGTCGATTTCCGTCAGAACCATACCCCCTGCCTTTGAGTTTATATGCAGTGCCCGTTTTCCCAATAATGCCCATTCCGGGTATATCTGCCTTTTTCCCTGTTCCATAACATACAACAGCTCGCATCATTTCTCTTACTAATGCCGACGTTTCACATGAAACAATGCGCTCTTCAGTGGAATTATGTCGGGACGCTCTTTGAAGAAGTGTGGGATGCACCTTTATCCCATCATTCACTATAGATGTAACGGCTGTCAATGTTTGTAGCGGAGTTGAAGCTAAGCCGTATCCATAAGACACCGTCATGCAAGTTACATCGCCCCAATACGCAGGAACAATCGCATGACCACGTTCAGGAAGTTCAATTTCTGGAGCCCCAAGCATTCCCAGTTTTTTCATATACTCCTGCTGCACCTTAGCCCCGAACATTTGCGCCATTTTCGCTGATGCTATGTTTGATGAATACACAAATGCCTCAGCAAGCGTTAATGGGCGATGTTTACCCTTAAAGTCAGTTATTTTGAACCTACCAACTCTAATTGGATCAGTCGCATCAAATATGCTTCCTGGCCCGGCATATCCAGAATCCAAAGCTATAGCAACATTCAAGATTTTTAAAATTGATCCTTGTTCAAATACGCCGAGAGTATTTTTGTTAAACATATTTTCAATTTTTACGTGTTTTAAATCATTGGGGTCATAATCTGGTAGTGAAACGACAGCTAGTAGTTCTCCGTTAGATTTCATCAAAATACCGTTTCCTCCCTGTGCAGAATATTTATTTATCGCATTTGAAAGTTCTTCGTGCATGATCGATTGCAATCGCAAATCCAATGTTATGACCAATCTTTTGCCGGATAATCCATGTTGCTTTAGCTCGTCTGAAAATTGTCTTTCTAGACCGCATATTCCGGTGCCATCTATATCGGTGTAGCCAATTGTATGAGAAAATAAGTTACCGTGTATATACACCCTCTTATAGTCTTTTTGAAATTTTATGCCAGGAAGCCCCAAGTCCATCACTTTTTCTTGTATTCCTGGGGTTATGTGTCTCATAATCCAAACAAAATGTTTATTTTTATCGTTTAATTTTTGCTTTATCTTTTCGGCGCTCGGCATTCCCAGGATTCTTGAGAGTTTATTTGCAGTATCCGAAATATCTATGACAACAGAAGGGTCTGCGTAGCATGAAGCTGTTGTCAAACTTGTCGCAAGTAGCGCCCCGTTTCTGTCCACTATATCTGCCTTTTGGATAATTTCCTCTTGACTGGATGTTTTGGTCGGTATTTGTCTATATCGGCTGATTATCATTACATCCGCTAGCCTATATAAAATTACAAGGAAAATGATAATGCAGGATGCTCCAGAAAACATAATACGGGATCTTAGAGTTTTTATTACGGCTACGTGAGATTCAGCTTTTTGCCATAAAGCAAAACCTTCAAACAGTGAATTAAAAATTTTCTTTAGAAGAGACTCAGTCATTTTCTGTCGCCCCTCCATATTTTTTTATTACTTTGTCTAAAAATGAGCCAAAAGCTTCGCTTGCATATCTGGTTGTACTTTTGTGGTGGGCATTCTGTGCGGCAGGTGGAGTTATATTTTTGGTAAGCTCTTTGTCAAAATCACTTCTGATAAGAGTTTCAAAATCAATGATCTGATTGTTGTTTGTCGGACGTAAGTGTGGCAAATATTTTGCAGCTAATAGCTGTAATCGCTTAGGATCATTTAGATAATTCCATTCGGCATTGTATATCTTGATGTCATCTTGGCATTTGTCAAGTTGTGTATTTATTTCCTTTAATTTATTTTTCAAAAACACAACTTCGTATTTCATTCTAGAGACACAAAGCCCCATAAGAAGCAGAAACACCATGGAAAAAACGATGCTCTTATTCAATTTCGCCCCCCGCTCTTCTTGCGTCCATCCCCGAGTTCATTATACCAAAACCCACGCAAAACAGCAGATCTTGAACGGGGATTTAATAATATTTCCTCCGTCTTTGGTTTTATAACAGATTTGCTCATAGGCACTATGTGATATTTTGTGTTTTTCGCCCAATTTTTCACTACTCTATCTTCTAACGCATGAAATGCAATAGTCACTATTTTCGCCCCATTATTCAATAGTTTCGGCAGTTTTTCAAGAGCTTCTTTAATTTCTATCAACTCATCATTTACAAACATTCTAATGGCTTGAAAAGTTTTTGTTGCTGCATCAATTTTAGAATATTTTTTTATAGTGGTAGAAGATTTTGCCGTTTTGCGCACGATATTTGCTAACTGAAGTGTTGTTCTGATTGGGGCGATACTTCGAGCTTTTGTAATCGCGCATGCAATTTGCCTGGCATGGGTTTCGTTCCCATACGTCCATATTATATTTGCTAGATCTTGTTCAGAAAATGTGTTAACGACATCGTAGGCCGAAATACCATCCTGAGACATCCGCATATCAAGTATGGCATCTTTCGAAAATGAAAATCCTCGTTCTGCCTCATCAACCTGAAATGAAGAAATACCAAAATCAAATAAAACCGCATCGAATTTCTGCTGTTCCGTAAACAAACTAGTGATTTTGGAAAATTTTGCGCGAATAAAATCAAATCGTATTCCGTATAATTTCTTTATTTCTAAAGCTCTTCGTTCTGCATCAGGATCCCGATCTATAGCGCAAACATAACAATTTGAGGCATCCAAAATAGCTCTACTATGTCCACCGCCACCAAATGTGCAGTCTAGAACCCTATCTCCATCCTGAGGCTTGAGAATATCCAGCGTCTCTTTCAAAAGAACCGGAATATGCGCCATCTCTAAAAATACCCAAAAGCCTCAACCAAGCGATTGTACTTTAGTTCGCGCCGTTAAGTCAATAAATATCATGAGGTAACATTGACAAGTTGCATAAACTTAAATGTTATTATAAACTCAGGACATGGAGTTTTTGAAAAAGGAGAGAATTGATGAGTTTACCATTGATGCCGAAGGCTACCGCTATTTGGCTTTTAGAAAATACCGCACTAACATTCTCTCAGATTGCAGAATTTTGCGGTTTGCACATACTGGAAATTCAATCACTAGCTGATGGAGACATGGATGCGCAAATGTCTGGTTTTGATCCGATTATTTCATCACAATTAACTCTAGAGGAGATAAAGCGTTGCGAAGCGGATCCGGAAGCTAAATTGCAAATGAAGGTGTCCGAGTATTTCGCTGACAAACCGTTAAAAAAATATACATCTAAAGCGAAAAGGCACGAACGCCCGGGCGCCGTTGCCTGGCTTTTAAAATATTATCCAGATATTCCGGAACAGGATATATGTAATTTGACAGGAACAACAAAAAACGTGATCAAAGCTATTAAAAACAAAACACACAAGAATTATGCGGATATAAAACCACGAAGTCCGGTAATGTTGGGGCTTTGTGATAGCGCTGAACTTGATTTTGTCATAGCAAAATTATCTAGAGAGTAAGGAGAAAAAATGGCAAAAATAACATTTAGATCAAATGGAAGCGACACAGTTGTTGATGCCAAAAATGGTGAAACGCTGTTAGAAGTCGCCGCACAGGCTGGTGTTGAACTTTTTGGCGGATGTGGAGGAGCTGGGGTGTGTGGTTCATGCCATGTTTACATCTCGTCTGAACACTTGCCTAAATTAAATGATGCAACATTCGAAGAGCAAGATTTACTAGAAGCTTTGCCAAATGGAAAAGTTAATTCAAGGTTAGCTTGCCAGGTCGTGGTTTCAGATGCATGCGATGGTATGGTAGTAGAGATTTCATAACCTATGAAACAGCTACCATTGCCGCTCTCATGGTCGTTTTCTAGGGATGTCAAAGATTTTATAGTAAGCGATTGCAATAGGTATGCGTTTGAGTGGCTTGAAAAATGGCCGTTAACTATACATTCACAAGTTGTTTGCTTGGTCGGAGAGCATGAGTCGGGCAAAACATATCTAGCCCATATTTGGGCGGAGAAGATGGGGGCAACGTGGTTTAGAAATGTTGATATGTGTTACGATACCATCAGTAGTGAGTTTGAACAAATATCAAATAAATTTTTTGTATTAGATAACGCCGATGAAGTTAAAAATGAATTTCTTCTGTTTTATTTGTTCAACATTATAAAATCTTCTGGTGCTTATTTGCTGCTCACTGCTAAGAATTATCCCAACACTTGGGATCTTGAACTCGAAGATATGCGTTCTCGACTATCAACCGTAGACGTCATACAAATCAATAAGCCCAACGATGCTGCAATTGCCTTAATTATCTCGAAAATGTTATTCCAACGCGGCCTCATTGCTCCAGATGATGTTATAACATTTATCGCAAATCGCATCGAAAGATCCTACGCCTCTATTGCCTATTGGATAAATAGAATAGATACCTCGCTAATAGATCGAAATCATAAGCTCAGTATCCATTCTATAAAATCGTTATTTTAATATAATGGTTCGTATATCGCGACACTCCTATTGTCATCCCATGCTTGTCCGCTATTTTCATCGTAATCACTTGGCAGTTTTACAGCGATATCTGTTTTGTCTATATCATCTATCTTAACCCAACCATCTTGCGACAAAATAGTTGTCCGATAATGTCCTCCAGTGTGTGGGAACTGTACTTGTGCTACCAATCTGTATTTATGCTTTTTGCCATTCACACTCTGAGTAATCTCCTTATAAACTTTTTGAGGAATTATTTGTAACTCACCACCATCCTTCGTCTGATAAGTAATCGGTTGTATTATCACTGGCGCTACGGTCGGCAATATCATTCCAGGTATCTTATCGTTGTGGGTTGGCCGTGAAGCTAGAGTGCTCTCTTTGGGAAGTGCATCTGGAAAATCTTGCTTTATTACTGAAGATTCAATTATGTGAGTATCAATTAGAAGCTTGTTAAAACGACGGATGTTATTCGGAGCATTGTTGATCATTATCTCGTACTCAACCGGTGCTATTTGCTCTTCTTGTTTATCATATGCTTCTGTGGCTAGTGCTTGCGTTATTTCGGTCGCAATCATATTCGCCTTGTTACTTCCAGCTTGACGTATCATATGACGAGCGGATTTATAATCTTGATTCTCTTCCGCGTCAAGGTAGAATGTTGGATTATTATATACCTCTTTGTATCTTGATAACAAGAGTTGATTTGATATATTTTGACCGTATAGTGATGTCCAAGCGCAGCGCCAAGCTTCACTGTGCTCTAAACAATCGGCTAAGTTGCTAATTGCGTCTTGGTATGTTTTAAGGTTTTGTTGCGTGTCGGCACATTTTACATATCTCTCCATGCCTCCATTCTCTATTGCATTAAATATGCTTGTCAGCACTGGACTTATATCGCGCATATTAAGTTTATTGTTTGGTCCAAAATTGGGCGTTCGGTTTATTCCCTGCTTTTTGTTTAGTCTCTTTACGTTCTCTCTTATTGTTGCTGACGCATGGAAGGCCTGCAAACAAGAGTTCAAATAGCATTTATCCTGCACTATTGGGTTGGTATTTAATTTCTTATTATAATAATTACATAAGTTATGTATCTGGGTTCGTTTTAGCAGTTTGTCCTTGAATTGCTCCTCAATGAAACCATTATCCAATTTGAAATTTTCCTTAAACGTCTTAAACTTGCCAATCAAATTTCTGTTTGGGTAGTAGTAGCCCGTAGTATCCCACAACTTATATTGCTCAATGTTTCCATCCTCGACAATAACATCCAAATGAATTGGAGTTTTTTGCCCTTCCAACTCAACTACAGCACTATTCAATCTGAAACTGCCGTTCTTCGTACTAGGGTCATAATTCTTCCAACCTATTGTGTTGGGAGAAAATAGTGACTTACCTGATTGTTTATTACGTTGATATTCATGCAGATAGGCATACAATCCCAATGAAAATGCATAAGTATCTATTTCTATATATGCCCGATCTAGATATTCTGTTAGCTTGCTGTCTGCAACTCTCTTGCCTTTATAAACAGCGATCAGATTATCTTTTACTTTGGTTAGACGTTGTCGTGCATCATATACCATTTCGTTAACTTTATTAAAATCGTATATATTGAACTTACCCGGGGAAGCATGCATTGCACTCCAGAGATAATTGAATAGCAATATCACATTCCATTCCCCTTGCTCAAATGACTTGGGATCGGCATTGCAGTCAACAACTATCAACTTAGTCTTTCCGTTATACGCCACTTTTAGATTTTGATCAGAAAACACTCCTCTTTCACACGCGCAATCACTTATACCTTTGGCCATGATATTAAAAATAGAGTCATCAAACCGTTCTTCCTTGAGACAAGGCGGGATGCTACTCTTTTCAGCATTGAGGTTCTGACTCGCCCATGCGCGCCATCCGATTTCATGCGTCAAGCCAATAAAATCGGAACCAGTATTTATGTTTTGAGACCAACATTCAGTTGGTAGCCCCCCCTACGCACATCAAGGCTACACAAAATTTCTTATTAAAAAACATCATCTTCAAATATTCTCCATATCAAAACTCCCCATTCTATTATTCTCCCTCATTTTGTCGCATAGCGCAAGAGTCTTGTGAAACTTAAGTGTCCTGTTACAGACTTCATCTGCATTTGGGTGAACTTTGCTTCTGTCTTTATCGCGAAAAGAAAACTTACTCTAGAATTGATAATATAATTTCAGCAATTTTTCGAGATGGGGCAACCGCCCCTGACAATAGATGCTGCCTTATATGCCTAAAACAGGCTATTTGAGCTTTGCAATCAAGGGTTTTAATTGCCTTAGCTATGCTTGTCGCATTACATTCATTTTGAATTAATTCTGGTATCACTGGAGAATTTAGGATTATGTTTACCAACGAGATATATTTTACTTTTATCATGGATTTGATGATGTGATACGAAGGCGCAGAAAGTCGGTAACAGCAAACCATTGGACAGCCCGAAAGTGCCAGTTGTAATGTCGCCGTTCCACTTGCAACTATGGCGCATTTTGCCCGCCTAAATAATTCTATCTTTTGTTTTTCATCTGAAATAATCTCAATATTCGTACCTTTTACAGATTCTTTTATCAATTTCTCCAAATGAGGCAATGTTGGTATTACTATACGCTCAAAATTGAAATATTTAAGAGACTGCATAAATATAGGCAGTAACATCTGAATTTCTTGTTTTCGGCTTCCGGGAAGAATCAGAAGAGCATCCTGTTTTGTGGCATCATTCCCCTCAAATTCTTCGATAGCGACATGCCCAACAAACGTTGTTTTTAAACCATATTTTTGAAAATATGGCGGCTCAAAATCGAATAAAGTTAGCAACTGATCGTATAGTTTTGCTAGCTTTTTTGCACGCTTTTTGCGCCAAGCCCATACGCTCGGAGCGACGAGATGCACTAACTTTATATTTGGATTACGCTTCCGGACAAGTGTCGCTATTCTAAAACAGAAGCCTGGAGAATCTATAGTCAATAGCACATCTGGATTAGTCTGCAATATGTCAGCAACAACGTGATTGATCAATCGTTTTATCTTGAAAAGTTGGGGCACGATTTCTAATATTCCACCGATTGAAATTTGTTGTATATCAATTAAGCTATCGAGTCCAGACTGCCGCATAAGTTCACCGCCAACACCGGATATTTTGACTTCGGACAAGGAATTTATCTGAGAAATCACCTTAGCTCCTAAATAATCGCCTGACGGCTCTCCTGCTATGACGTATAGTTTTTTCATAGCAAAAGAAACCTCTTATTTATGACAACTTCGCAAGCCTGGAAATCCACAGCTATTATTGCTTCTCGATTAAAAGGAATTGTCGCGATCTTAATACCGGTTGAATCTATTTCCAAAAACGCTCCAGCGCCGTAGTCTTGTATGGCGCTTATCTGCCCCAACCGCTTATGTTTATCATCTACCACATTCAAGCCTATCAAGTCTTCGTGATAATACTCACCATCCCCTAGCTGAGGCAATTCTTCGCGTGCTACGAACACTTCTTGCAATCTAAGGCCATCTGCGTCAGTCCTATTATTAATTCCCTCAACACACGTAATTACATCCCCACTCCGATCAATCCTTGGATACTTCAGCACAATCTCAGTACCGTCCTTTAGAAACAATCTAGCGTGTTGTAAAAAAAAATCAGGAGAGGCTGTATAGGAATGCAACTTAACTTGCCCCTTAATTCCGAGAGGCTTTGCTACAATGCCTACACAAACTCTCCTAGCTCCCATTATTCAGCGGATGCTTGTTCCTTCGCCTCAGCTTCCGCCTTCATCCTTTCTTGCGCTTTCTTCTTCGGAGCAGATTTTTTAGGACGCTCAGCAATTTGCGGTTTTTCCATCAAATTTAATTCGGAAAGTAATTTCTGAACTTTTTCTGATGCTTGAGCTCCAACCGAAAGCCAATACTTCACGCGTTCAGATTTCACAACCAAACGCTCCTGGTTCTCCTTTGCTAACAAAGGATTGTATGAACCCAATCTTTCCAAGAACTTGCCATCCCGAGGAGCTGTGTTTTCTGCAACAACCATTCTGTAGAAAGGTCTCTTTTTTGAGCCACCACGAGCTAATCTAATCCTTAATGCCATCTAAAATCTTTCTCCGTATTCTTAATAATAAAAACTTTTCCTTGGAAGATTATACCATATACCGTCACATGCGACAATAGGCTGCATCATTTGGGATTGGCAACTAGATAAATAAAAAGTATGATAGTTCTTGAAGAAGCTGAGATTGGATGGACAAACGGTGCTAGAAGTTTGCA
>CACYDS010000023.1 GCA_902773285.1 uncultured Pseudomonadota bacterium
TCCGTTATAGTATGAGAAACCAACGTTTTCAAAATGTATTTCGGACTTGAATTCACGTAGTGTTACTGCATTTTTTCTATCCTTTATACTCGGTTCAAGTTTCAGTTTTTCAAAAACTTGCTCAATAGCAAAAAGTGAAAGCTGAAAATCCTTAACATTATTACCAAAATTTTTTACAGGATTGTATAACATAATCAAAGCCGTCAAAAATGAAACAAAATTTCCACTTGTAATTTGATCAGAAACGATAAGATAACTTCCAAAAGCTATCGAAATTCCAATTCCTACAGCTATGATGACGTGCATGATTGGAGAAAGCCATGCTGTTTTTTGAGATAATTTTATGCGGCCTTTAGTTACTTTGCAAAGTATGTCCCAAAACTTGGATTTTTGATGTTGGTAAAGATTATATGCCGATATCGTTTTGTTACCTGCGTAAGTTTCATTATACTCAGTAACTAAAACGGCACTGCTATCGACTACTTTTTTCATAGTTCCGTGAATTTTTTTTCGAATTTTTGCCATAGGAACAAATGCACAACTCATGACCACTAGAGCAATAATTGAGAGTTTCCAGGAGTTGTATATGAGAACACCAATAAGAGAAATCGATGAGAATATCCTTGATATGAGCAACTTTACCTTTGTTAGCAGTTGAGAACTTGCCACATCTACCTGATCATTGAAATTAAAAATGATCTCTCCAGAATGGATTTTGTCAAAAAAAGCGGCATCATATGATATCAGTTTGCTATAAAGGGCAAATTTTAAATCTCTAGTCATTTTTTCTCCAACCCAGGCATTCAGGTATGTCGCAAGGTAAATTAATGCTCCTTGAATAAGGGCAAACAACAGTATTGCAATTGGGATATACCAAACATCATGAGCCGATTTTTCTATCATAATTCGATCTGTGTACGGCTTTAAAGACATTGCAATTACAGCATCCAATGCTCCTATTGGTACGCATAACGTTACGGCAAAAATAGCTCTAAAAGCGTAGGGTTTCACATATGGCAACATGTTTAGATAACAGCGATAAAAGCGATTATCAGTTAATTTTAATTCCATACAAAAAAATAACTTTAGGCAATAATATCCAGATGCTACCATAACTCTTACTCAAAGCGTAGACTTCAGGTATTTGCGCAACACAATTTTGCCTTTTAATATGAAAAATTTTTCTTGATAGCGTGCGACCAGAAGATATACAATTAAGTTGCTGATGGGGTATAGCCAAGCGGTAAGGCAACGGTTTTTGGTACCGTCATTTCCCTGGTTCGAATCCAGGTACCCCAGCCAGTACCTTAAAAAAACAATAACCTAAATGGGTGCCCTTGTGGCGGAATTGGTAGACGCAGCAGACTCAAAATCTGCCGTTCACACGGACGTGAGAGTTCGAGTCTCTCCGAGGGCACCAACTCTAAGGACGTCAGTCGGACTTCTTCAAAAAAATCTGGAGTTTCACAAAAAATGCGGAAAAAGTGTAACAAAATTACAACACCTTACTAATTAGATAAAATTTTTTACAAATTTTATAAATTTCCCTATTGCACCTTTGAAAATTATGGTGCATAGTGAAATTGGGATTTGATTGATTCCCTAGATCATGAAGTGCTAAAAAAATACCTCCTATGAAAAGGCACAACTGTTAACTTATTCAATCAAATCCCTTTTGATTTGTGTTGAAGCAAAGCGAAATATGAGTTAAGTGGGGTAATTGTGATAAAATAGTAGTATTGGGTGTTGGATGAGATTTGGATAAAATATGAAAGGGAATGTTTTGGAATCGGTGATAGGGGCGGTTGTCCTAGTTATCGCTGCGTTTTTTGTTTATTTCGCTTATACGTCGAGTGGAGAGAAAATAAAAGGTGGATATGTTTTAACAGCTAGATTCGATGATGTGAGTGGTTTGACTAATGGTTCTGATGTGAAACTGAACGGTATTAAAGTAGGAATAGTAAAAAGTCTCAAATTAGATGACAATTATCAGGCGAAGGTTGAACTGTTAATTCGAGATGACATCAAGATTCCGTCAGACAGCTCTGTTTCTGTAACCACTGATGGTTTGATGGGTAACAAGTTTGTTGCTATATCTACAGGATTTTCTAGTGAAAAATTGAAACCAAATGAAGAAATTGAAATTACAAGATCTGCAGTTAATCTTGAAAAACTCATAGATAAATTCGCGGTCGGTGGTAACTCTAAATCTGAATAGCCAGAAGTTTCCATATTAGCTCTTCAAAATATGTAGGATGTTCACGAGCAAACTTGGTAAAATGGGAGAGAAGAGTAGTTTAAATTTTGGGGTATAAGTTATGGAAATCAATATTTCTGGAAGAGGCATAGATCTCGGCAACAGTTTGAGGGAGTATACCTCGAGCAAAACAAATAATTTAGTAGATAAATATCTTGACGAAGATATAACATCCAGAATTACGATAAGTAAGGATAGTCGAATATTTGAGGTTGAAATTTGTCTTCATTTAGCAAAGGGATTTGTAATAAAGACCAATGGCTCGTCAGATGATCCATATAGAGCGGTTGATATAGCACTTGAGCGACTGGAAGAACGTATCAAGAAGCATAAAAATAGGATAAAGAATAAAAATCGACGCTCTGAATGGAACATGGCAGCAGATGCAATGCGCTATATTATCGAGCGTAAACCGTCGTCTAATGATGAAGATGAGGAACATTTGGTCATCGCAGAGCAAGAAAGCTCTATCCTTCCTCTCAGTGTTAGCGAAGCAGTAATGAAACTTGATTTAACAGAAATGCCAGTAGTTATGTTCAAAAATGCAGATAGTGGCAGAATTAACGTTGTATACAAAAGACCAGATGGGCATATCGGCTGGATAGACTATAAGGGGTAATGAGTTTATACGTTCTGAAATTTGGGGGCTCTTCTGTTGCCACTACAACACGTATGAAACATATTGTAGAAATTGTTGCAAGTTTTATACGAGAAAAGCATCAAGTTGTGGTGGTGACATCTGCAATGCAGGGGGTCACAAACCAACTCATAGAGCTAACTGGATCATTTTCCACATCACCAATAAATCGAGAGTACGATACAGTCATTAGTACTGGAGAGCAAGTAGCCGCTGGACTTTTAGCTATGGCACTGAATGCTGAACGTATTCCAGCACAATCAATGACTTCTTGGCAGATTCCTATATACGTTCAAGGAGATTATTCCGATGCAGAAATAACAAAGGTTTCCACTGAAAAAATATTTAAATTGCTTAAAAAAGGAATAATTCCAGTTATTACGGGATTTCAAGGAATATCTGAAAATAGCGATATTTATACCATAGGACGCGGTGGCTCAGATGCTACTGCATGCGCAGTGGCAAAAGCGATCGATGCAGATGAATGTTTGATATATACAGATGTAGACGGGGTTTATACGGCTGATCCTAGAGTGGTTCTGAATGCGCGAAGACTTGATGAAGTTTCATACGACGATATGATTGAATTGGCTTCTTGGGGAGCAAAAGTTCTGCAAACAAAATCAACTCAAATTGCAAAAGACTATGGGGTAAAACTCAAGGTTTTATCCAGTTTTGCCGAAGGAAATGGAACCAAAATAATTCATCACACAAAATACGCACCAAGCACTCAAGTTACTGGAATCGCTCATAGCCTAGATTGCTTTGCTGTGTATTTTTCATCTGATAATTTTAAACAATTGCTCCAGCCATTTAGTCTTATGATACGAGATTATGCCGATATAATTCTCATAGCTAAAACTCTGCAGACAGAGATACAAACCATTATCTCAGATAATAGTGTAGATGCAAAAATTGATAACGATATCGGAACGGTGACAGTTGTTTGTAGGGATCCTGATTTTGTGCATGACATTCTCTTAAAAAATAGAATTTATGATAAGCATGAGATAAAACATACACTTATTCACGAGCGTTCAATGACTTTTGTAGTTACATATCAACAAACAATTCCATTGATGACCGAACTACACGAACATTGTATCATCAAGTATCCTTAAGGATTTTTTCCAGATTGAGCCAAATTTTCACCAATATCGAAAAACTGCTTTTGGTGTCCTGCTTCTTTTATTAAACTCTTGAAACCATGGTATAGCAGAAATTCATTTAATCCTTTTGGCTCTGAAACTTGGAATTTATATTCCAAATCCAAGTTATCTTGTAGTCTTATTAAATTTCGAGAAAGTATCGCTTTATCGATTTCTGTTTTTAAAATGTCATTTCGCTTTGATTGCGGCACACTATCTATATTTTTGATCAAATCGTCCAATGAACCATATTCATTGATTAGTGCTGATGCCGTCTTTGCTCCAATACCTGGAACTCCCGGCACATTATCAGATGTGTCTCCCATAAGAGACAAAACATCCAAAATCTTATCTGGGGGGACGCCAAATTTTTTTATCACATATTCATTTGTAATATATTTTCGTTTCATGGGGTCGTATATTGTGATCCTATCATTCATCAACTGCATCAAATCTTTATCAGATGAAATGATATTGACGCGTTGTTCGTTTATCTTTTTAGCATACGTGGCGATGATATCATCCGCTTCAAAGCCTAGCTTTTCAGCCTTGAAAAAGCCAAATTTGTCGCAAGCTTCTTTTATGAGGGGAATTTGGGCAGCCAATTCATCAGGCATAGTCTTTCTCGTAGCCTTATATTTATGATATATTTCATTTCTGAAAGTTTTCTTTCCAGAATCTAACGCAGCTATGAACATCGAATTAGGAAACATTGCCGTAATTTTTTGCATAGCAGAACAAAATCCATACAGTGCACCGACTTCTTGCCCTTTATATATTAAGCGAGGTAATCCATAAAATGCACGATATATAAAACCAGAAACATCGATTAAATGAACCACTACTTTATCCTTTTCTTCTGATTCTTACACTTTTTATTCTGCGTGGATCTGCATCTAAAATCTCGAATTCCAGACGCCCATCTTCGCTAGTTACAAGTTCTCCTCTTACCGGTACTCTCCCGATAATTGAAGATATCAATCCCCCTATAGTATCCATTGAATCATCTTCCGGCTTTATTTTTAAATTACCAAACTTTTGTATTTCTTCAAATGTGGATTTTCCATCAGCTACAACTGATCCGTCCGAGCTTTTTATTATCTTTTTCTTTTGGTTTTTGATTTCAGTAGCGTCCTGTATATCTCCAATGATTTCTTCGATAATATCCCTGAATGAAACTAAGCCGTCTACTCCCCCATATTCATCCACGACTATAGCCAACTTTATTCCTGTCTCTCGCATTTTTAAAAGTAAATCTAAACTTCGCATTGTCGGAGGAACAAAAAGTATCTCTTTCACAAAGATACTTAAATTAAACGGTTTGTTCATTTTAAACCAATTTGCAACATCCTTGAGATACACAACGCCCAGTAAATTATCTATATTTCCTTGATAAACAATCACCGATGATTTCTGAGTTTCGACAAACTTCGACATCAGCTCTTCTATATGAGCAGTAACAGGAATAGCCTCTATTTCAACTCTGGGAACCATTATGTCTTGAACTTGCACATCGCGCAAATTTAGTACATTGCCAAGCATTTCCCTTTCATCTTCCGCTATTGACTGTGTTTCTGAATATTCGTCCTCTTCAATCAACTCCTCAATAGTATCCCTTAACGTGCTTTCTTTTGATTTTTTCCAAAATAGCAATTTTTGCAAAATTTCCCTTAAAAAAGTTTTGCTAGAACTCGATACGGGTTCACTACTACTCATATATTATTTCTTTTCTCCTTCTAAAATATATGGATTACTCATACCAAACTTCCTTAGTATATCAATTTCCATACTTTCCATTTCTTCCTGTTCTTTTGACTCAATATGATCTGCACCAAAGAGATGCAAAACTCCATGCACAAACAAATGAGAACATCTGTCAAAAAATTGT
Organism: uncultured Pseudomonadota bacterium; assembly: GCA_902773285.1. Lineage (GTDB taxonomy): Bacteria > Pseudomonadota > Alphaproteobacteria > RUG11792 > RUG11792 > RUG11420. The sequence continues at coordinate 5,931 of CACYDS010000023.1, forward strand.
ATGCCATACTCCTTACATTCTCTCATAATCTGCTCTCTAGACATAGCGATATCTCCAAGAAACATTTCTGCAGTTTCAACAGATGTCTCTATTTTATCCAAAAGTTCTGATTCATACTCTGGAAACGAAAGGACATTTGTTGGTTTGTTTATGTTTCTGAAATTTCTATTTAATAACTTGATTCGGGCATCATCGGTCAATAATAACCCAATCCGACATCGCTTATTTCCTTGATACTTTTTCTTCCTAGTTTCTTGAAACAAAGCCTCTAAAGAGTTATTCCAATCTGAATATCCCTCAATTTTTTTCCAAGATTCATCTTCAACAATTATTTCAATAATTTTTGTCATTTCACTATTTTTCCCATAACAGAATTTTCTCCTGCTTTTTCTATATAGACTTTCCTAAACTCTCCAATCAGGTTGTTCTGACTTTCGACAATAACGGATTGTAGGTATACATTCTTACCGATATACTGGTTTGGTTTGCGTCCGCGCCTTTCAAATAACACCTCCTGTGTTTTCCCAATCAAAGCATTATTATGGTATATTTGCGAATTTATCAATGTTTTTTGCAAAATAGCCAAACGTTTTGCTTTAATGGTTTCCGGAATTTGTCCTGGCATTTTATCGGCTGGTGTGTTTTTTCTGCGGCTGTATTTGAAAGAAAACGAAATAGTATAGTTTACTTGCTCGGCTAGTTTGACCGTATCCTCAAACTCCTCTTCTGTTTCGGTTGGGAAGCCAACGATAAAGTCAGAAGAAAACTGAATGTTCGGGCATATATTGCGGAATTTAATGATTTTATCCAGATATTCTTGCGCTGTATGCCCTCTATTCATTGCCTTTAAAATCCGATCATTGCCTGACTGCACCGGTATATGTGCGAATGGCACTAATACTGGAGTTTCAGCATGTATCTGCATCAACTCTGTAGTAAAATCCTTTGGATGAGATGTCGTATATCTGAGACGTTTCAGGCCGTCTAGTTCTGCTATTTCACGTATTAGCCTTTCCAGGCGCCATGTTCCTTTAGGTTGTCCAATGCTGATATAGGGAGCTTCTCCATGATATGAATTCACATTTTGCCCAATCAATGTGATTTCCTTGGTGCCATTTGCGAGTAAGCTTTTTACCTCATTAATGACATCACTTGCTGATCTTGAATATTCTCTGCCTCGAGTGTAAGGGACTACACAATATGTGCAAAAATTATCGCACCCTTCTTGAATAGTCACAAATTCGCTAAACGATACGTTTTGTCTCTCTGGTAAATGATTGAATTTCTGTGTCTGATCAAACTCTATGTCCAAAATTCTATTCTTGACGCCACTCAGAATCTCGCCTATATGTTCGGGCAATCGGTGATATGCTTGAGCCCCAAATGAAATGTTAATGTCTTTATGTCTAAAAATATTTTCCTTCTCGGTCTGTGATACACACCCACCGACAGCAATTACCTTGGTGTTTTTGTTTTTTAAAATTCCTATATTGGAAAACAATTTTTGTGCTGCTCGTTCTCTGATATTGCAAGTGTAGAATATCAAAATGTCTGCTTCGCTCACATCGTTTGCTTTTTCGTAACCGTTATTTATTAGTAAATCAGCCATACGTCTCGCGTCGTAGACATTCATCTGGCATCCGAAAACTTCTATATGGAATTTCATGATTTAATTTACCGTACTTGTCGTATTGTATCGATCATATGCATTTATCTCAATCATTCGAGTAATCATATCCGCTCGTTCCTTAAAGTCCACCGTTTCTAGTAGTGATTGCTTTTCGCTTGGATGAAAAGGACATGCCATCGCTAACGCTGACAGCAGAATATTTCCCGGGGTATTCTTAATCTCTTTCCAGTTAGGGGAAATTTCCAAACGTCTAAAATATCCGTCCAATGCATCTAGCAAACGTTGTTTGTCAAATTCTTGGTTCTCAACTGCTTGTTCTTCCAAGTCAACCAGATATTTTTCATAATTAACAACAACTCTTGATGTTCCAGACATAGTTGGCTCTATTTCTTTTACTATTTCAAATCGACACATCCCATATATCGTTATTGTGACACCGCTCCCCGTCGGACTTATATCTGTTATTCGCCCAGCGCATCCAGTTTTATAGGATTTCATCGAATCATTACTCTGGTCAGTGTTTATAAAAATCGGTTGTGGCTGCACAACAGCAACTACATTATTTTCTACAGCCTCAGTCGCAATAGACTGGTAGTCATGCTCGTTCATTACTATAGGTAATTGCGCATGAGGCATTAATATAGTTGACCTTACTTTAAACACTGGTAACGTCGTTTGCAATTCGTCCATGGAAACAAATATAAACACCTACCGAACACATTGTACCATATATGTTTCTTGTTTGGCGTATAAGTACATAACAAATTAAACAGATCTCCACGTTCAAACAGATGCTTGGATTAGTGGATTTGCCTATTCGCCAAAAACTGTGGTAATCTATTTCTTGGAGGGAATTATTTTTTAAGGTTTTAGTCATGATCAGTAAAAGTTGTGTATTTTTTTTGGAAGGGGGGCTATTAGTTAATACTACAGCTATATTTGCCTCTATTTCGAGCGATGTAGTAGTGCATGAAGATCTACATAAGTTTAGAAACCAAATAAATCAGATATATTGGGATTGCTGTTGCAGTTATGAAGAATGTTATCTTCGAGAAGATGCTAGCCATTACAACGAACATAAAGATTCTCACTGGATCCTTGAACCAAAATATAAAGATTCAAGAACAAAGGTTATCGGAAAGGCTATAGCTGATTGTGTTACTGGAGAGAATGAGTTTAAAGATAAAAA
>CACYDS010000024.1 GCA_902773285.1 uncultured Pseudomonadota bacterium
AGCTGAGATTGAGTGGATAAACTGTGCTAGAAGTTTGCAAGGTCTGAGAATATAAATATTTATAGATGCAAAAGAATGAAACAGATGTTAGAACTCTCAATAGCCATATTTCTGCATAGCTGAGAACTTTTTTATTAATTTGTTTAGCAAGCTCGAATTGTAACGTCCTTTGTCTGCTTTTGAAATATATATTAAAATTGGGCTAGAGTGTTTTGCGCATTGCGTTCAATATGTTAAGGAAGTTACTGAAGGCGGTATTGCTCATCGATATATTTGAGGCGCTATTTGTTGGGCTCAAATGCCTTTTTCGAAAACCGGTTACAAAAAAAGTATCAGATATAAGCAGAATGTCGAAGTTCAGATCTGAAATTAGATTATGTGAAAACAAATGTATCAAATGCGGTCGTTGTTCAAAGATCTGCCCAAGCAAAGCTATCAACGTCAAGCAAGGAGCATCCTTTCCTGTGTTCAATTTAGATAAATGTTGCTACTGTCGCTTGTGTCAAAAATCTTGCCCACGGTCTGCGATAAGAATACCTTCTAGTCCCTGAGTAGCAAATGGGCTAGCTATTACCATGGGCGGCAATAGTAAGTGAGAGCCGTTTTCATATGTGCATCAAAGTTCGCCAATCCTGCAGATAGCAGCGATTTGAAACTGCTGGCAGACTGTGTTTGATAGCGCCTGACGATTCATTATTAGCGTACCTTATTCTCGCATTTCTTTCTTGTTGGAGAAACCATGTGCAGCATTATAATCAATACGAATAGTGCTATAACGCCTATTATGCCGCTTGATACAAATATCCCATTGAGACTGAAGTGATGAGCAACTTTTCCTGCCAAGGAATCAGCGCAGAATGCAGCTATTGCATTTACTAGCCAATACACTCCCAATCCCGTGCCCCGTAAATCTTCTGGCACTTGTTCTGCTATAAGGGAAACAAAGACGTTTTGCGTCGAACCAAGCTGTATCCCCCAAAACAACACACCGAGATACATTGTCGCTCGCGTTGTTGCCGAAAACATTATTATATCAGCCAGCAGCAATGCTGATATCCCGAAGAACAGCAACTTTTTTCTGTCAAATCTGTCCCCGAGCAATCCAACCGGATATGACGAAAGGGTCGTGCCAATATTAAAAACGATCATTACAATTGGTGCAAACATTGGATCCACATGAAATCCTTCGTTCATCCTCAATATTAGGAATGTTTCGTTCATTCTCGACATCATAAATACGGCATTTACTGTCATCAAAAGCCAAAAAGATAAACCAAGGTATTTGAAGTTTTTAAACGAAAACTTTGGCTTCAGTTTTGGTGATGGCATAGGAACTTCAGATGTAATTGCTGGATGCTCAAACCTCTTTGGCTCCTTAACAAAAACTAATAGTAACATCAGAGCTATAGCTGCAGGAATGGAGGCTAAGCCAAAAACCGCCTGATAGTTATTCCCCGTAGCTTTCATCGCTAGTATTCCTAGCACGCCCCCTAACAAGGATCCAACGTATGCCAGACTTCTCTTTAGTCCATAAGATGCCCCTATACGTTTTCTTGGGGCTACATCTGCGATTATTGCATCTCTTGGCGAAGCCTGAACGCCATTCCCAAATCGCTCCATCATTCGAGCAGAAAACACCAAAATAAATGAGTTAGATACAGCTAAAAGCGGGCGACTTAAAACTGAAAATATATAACCGACGACCATTATTCCTTTGCGCCTTCTAAAAAAATCGCTCAGCATTCCTGAAAACAACTTCATCAGATGTGAAATCATTTCGCAAAAGCCTTCGAGTACTCCAATACCGACTGCAGACGCTCCTAATATATGCTTCAGGTATAACCCGGAAAATGAATACGCCATAACAAACGAGATATTCATCAAGAACATCATTATGCCAATTTGCCAAACTGTCAGAGGGATTTTGCCGTCACGAGCTTGCCGTTGTAGGGCGGCGGATTCAATTGACACATTGTCCTGGGATTTGGTCTCTTTTTTTAACATGAACGCAAGTTGTTCAAATCTATACCCAGCTACATTTTATACCACCATAAATATCAGCTCAACATGAAAGATATCGTGGATGTTGAAAATTTTTAGGCATAGAGGCTAAAACCATATTGAACGAAAAGTGTTTGTGTTGTGGGGATATGCGATCAGTTATTAAACTGTTGCAGCCAATTTTGCCTCCGATGTATGAATCGGCTAATCGGTTCTAAAATTTCCAATTTTTTAATTATTGTTGTAGATCGTAGTAAGTTCTTTCTGGTTTTCAATTCCATGTTGTGCGGAGAAATGCGTCATAAAAACATCGATCTCATTGAGATAAAATAACAATTAAACTATAAATAAACTATAAAATCGCAAATACTAATTTACAAACATTGCTTAAAAAGCATATAGCTTGTTCGTAAATTAGTATTACATATACCGGTTATTATTAATTCGTATCGTCATCCGGAAAAAATGGCATAGGGAATGGCGCCATATTACCGGGCATGCCACCTTGGAATGGCATAGGGAATGGAGCCATATTGCCAGGTATGCCACCTTGGAATGGCATAGGGAATGGA
>CACYDS010000025.1 GCA_902773285.1 uncultured Pseudomonadota bacterium
ATCATTTATCATCAAGTTAACATAGTTATATAACATCAGTGCATTCCAATTTGCTGCGGTGTATCCTCGATAATCTGTGTTTTTGAAAGTTATAGTTCTTTTTCCTAAGTCTTGTCTGTTGTAAACTCCTGTAAAATTATCCTTGTTGAACTCATTCTGCAGTGCCACGCAGTCACAAATTGCTTTACCAATCACCTTGATTATTGAGTCTTTGTATTCAGGGTTTTTTATCCATCCGAATTTTGATTCTGTTTTAGCTTCTAGAATTGTGTTATGAGCCCAAAACCGATAATATATTTGGTTGTGTTTATTTGGAAGACTACATTCATCTGCCACAACATTACAGGAAATAGAAGCAATGTAACACATACACAAGTATGCCACTTGAAATAAATTCTTCTTACTTAACATCACTAAAATCCATTAAACAAACAGCACTCTCTAAGAAATAGAATAACATATTATGCAAGATATGTAAGCTAATTTTTATCTCATATGTGATGAACTTATATACATTCCGAAAAGACTTGGTGTAGAATGGATATGTGATAGTTTTTGCTAAAATTAGAATGTTTGATAATTTGTTTGGTTTGCTTGGTAGTTATAATTCTAGAATTGTTAAGAAATATCGCGGGATAGTTAACAAAATAAATGCCTATGAAGAGGCGATGGTTGCACTCTCAGATGCAGAATTAGCGAACAAGACAAATGAGTTTAAAGAGTTATTAGAACAGGGTAAAACGCTCGATGATATCTTGCCGGAGGCTTTTGCGGTTGTGAGGGAGGCTTCGAAACGCGTTTTGGGTATGAGGCACTTTGATGTCCAATTAATCGGGGGTATTGCTTTGCATAATGCCCAAATAGCCGAAATGAAAACAGGAGAAGGAAAAACCTTAGTTGCTACGACGGCTGTATACTTAAATGCCCTGCCTGGCAAGGGAGTACACGTCGTAACCGTAAATGATTACCTAGCAAAGCGAGATGCCGCTTGGATGGGGCAGGTTTATAATTTCTTAGGGCTTTCTGTTGCAACGATAGTCGGCGGCATGTCCGATTATCAGAAACGTGCGGCTTACGCTGCGGACATAACCTATGGGACAAATCACGAATTTGGTTTTGACTATTTGAGAGATAATCTGAAGTTCAGGGAAGAAGAGATGGTCATGAGACCATTCAATTTTGCAGTTATCGATGAAGTTGATAGCATTTTGATAGACGAGGCCCGAACTCCTTTAATCATCTCTGGTGCAGATAATGGAGCGTCGCAGTTATACGTGGAGGTAAATGAGCTTGTTAAGGACGTTGAACCAGATGATTATGAAAAGGATGAAAAATTGCGGGTTGTCAGCCTAACAGATAAGGGCGTCGAAAAAATAGAAAAGCGACTTGCAGATAAAGGGTTGCTAGGTTCTCCATCATTGTATGACCCGAGTAATATAACAGTGGTATACCATGTCATCAATGCGCTCCGGGCTCATAAACTATTCACACGAGATATTGACTATATGGTAAAGGATAATCAAGTTTTGATTATCGATGAATTTACTGGGCGCGTTTTGGATGGACGTAGATATTCTGAAGGGCTACATCAGGCAATCGAGGCGAAGGAAGGTGTCCCTGTGCAACCTGAGAGCCAGACAATTGCCACGATTTCATATCAAAATTTGTTCAGACTATACCCTAAGCTTGCGGGAATGACAGGTACAGCTATGACAGAAGAGGCTGAATTCGACGAAATTTATAAATTAAAGGTTGTTGCTATTCCATCGCACAAGCCAGTCATAAGGGTCGACCATGAAGATTCGATGTTCGTAACCTTGGCAGAAAAGGACAGAGCCGTAATCGCTCTAATTAAAGAATGTCACGCGCGAAATCAGCCAGTTTTGGTCGGAACGACTAATCTAGAAAGATCGGAATATTTTTCGAAACTATTGAAAGCTGAAGGTATCAAGCACAATGTGTTGAACGCGAAGCAGCATGAAAGGGAGGCACACATAGTCGCCGAAGCTGGAGCACCTGGAGCTGTCACAATAGCAACAAATATGGCCGGTCGAGGAACAGATATAAAACTCGGCGGAAGTGTAGAAATGCGTATTGAAGCTGAATGTGCGGATATAACCGATCCGGTAGAAAGAAACAAGAAGATTGAACAAATCAATGCTGAAATCGAGAAGGCTCATGAAGAAGTTGCTAAAACTGGTGGATTATTCGTTATCGGCACGGAGCGAAATGATAGCAGACGTATCGATAACCAGCTTCGCGGAAGATCCGGAAGACAAGGTGATCCAGGAGCGTCTAAGTATTTTATATCGCTAGAAGATGATCTAATGCGAAAATTTGGTTCACCAAACCTGATGAAGCGATTTAGAAAAGTTTGCAAAAATGATGAAGAGCTGTCTTTCCGATGGATTTCAAAAGCGATAGAAAAAGCGCAGCAACGCGTTGAAGCTTACAATTTTGATATAAGGAAACAGTTATTGAAATTTGATGACGTGATGAACGATCAACGCAAAATAGTTTACGATCTTCGCCGTGAATTGATGAGATCAAAGGATGTCACACAGCAGATACAAGATATGCAGGAGGATATATTAGACAATATCGTGGGAAGCATAGCTCCACAGGGGACTGTGCCTGCTGAGTGGAACTTGTCGCAGCTGGTGGAATCAATGCAGAAAATATTTAAAATCGCCATAGACCCAAACGCGATAGAGAATGATACTGCACTTACGCCTGAACTGCTTCGTCAACGCCTAGGGGATTTTGTAATTGAGAGACGAAATGAGCGAATAGAGAAGTACGGTATTGATGCGGTGCGGTATATTGAAAAAGATATCGCAATGAAAACATTAGATATAGCCTGGAGAACTCATCTAGTTAATTTGGAGCATTTGCGACGTGGTATAAATCTTCGTGCATATGCTCAAAAAAATCCGCTTAACGAATATAAGTTTGAGGCTTTTAATATTTTCCAAGAAATGCTATACAAAATCAGAGTTGATGTTTTGACTGCAGCTTACGGTTTTGAATTACAAGTGGAGCCAGAAGCGCCAAATGCTGATAGGTTCCCATCAATCGAAATCCCAAGAGCCTCAAATACTGATAGGCTCCCTCCAATCGAGATCCCAAGAGCTACCAATGCAGATGCGCAGCATGTCGGAGATGACCAAAGGTCTAGAAATGCTCCATGTCCTTGTGGCTCTGGGAAGAGATATAAACATTGTCACGGAGCATTGAGGTCGGAATACCAATCGGCAAACTCGGAGCAGAATATAGCGCCCGAAGCTTTGGCTCCGGTGAAGAAACCGACAGCCGTGGCAAATGAGGATCCGGCGAAAGTGTTGCACGATTATATAAAGGAACAGAGGGAACAAGTCTTAACAGGCAAATCTTCAAATGATGAAGATGAGGAGTAGATTTAACTGTAGGGTATGTTCAAATTAAGGCCACTTCCGTTATTGCCATTCATTGTGTTGTTGGCAATAACGTTTTTTTCCATGATAACTTTATATTCAGCATGTACAGAATTTTCTTCTTGGTGTACAAAACAGCTATGGCGTGTTTTGCTTGGTATCATAGTGCTAATTGTCGTTACTAATATAAAATTTTCTGTTTGGAAAAAATATGGATTTAACTTGTATTTAATTTGTTTGGTCGCATTGATAGCTGTTGAAGTTATGGGAAAAATATCAATGGGTGCGCAACGATGGCTCAAATTTGGAATATTTACTTTGCAACCATCTGAGTTTATGAGGATTTTCTTGATTATTGTATTAGCGAGATATTTTTCTATTCACACTATAGATGATAATAGGCGAACAAAAACATTATTAATTCCGACATTGGTAGCCATTGTCCCGATTGGATTAGTATTATTTCAGCCAGATTTAGGCACTGCTATGCTATTAATTTTAGTTTTTCTATCCATTCTTTTTGTTTGCGGAGTACAAATATGGAAATTTTTAATGGTGTTTGTTGGCACACTGGCTTGCACACCACTTTTATGGGGCTGTTTATACGATTATCAAAAGAAACGGATTTTGATGTTTTTAAATCCAGAAATGGATCCATGTGGTGCTGGATATCACATAATTCAATCAAAAATCGCCCTAGGATCAGGAGGTATTTGTGGTAAGGGATTTTTGAATGGAACGCAATGCCATCTGAATTTTTTGCCTGAAAAACATACTGATTTTATTCTGGCTTCTTTTGCTGAAGAATTCGGATTTATAGGTTGTCTTGTGCTGTGCTTTCTTTACGCAGTTATTCTGGCATTTAACTTTAATGTTGCCATATTATCTCGAAACAAGTTTTCTCAAATCATGGTTTTTGGGCTCAGCGCTATGATGTTTTTCTACATTATTATCAATATAGGTATGGTATGCGGATTACTTCCTGTCGTCGGTATTCCACTGCCTTTCTTGTCTTATGGCGGTAATGCTTTGATTACCCTCATGGCGTGTCAGGGACTCATATTTTCAGCTTATTACGAACAACAAAATCCTGAAAAAATATAAATTTAATATCTGAATCATCTCAGGTATGGAGTGCGCCTAGCAGCAGAGTTTTTCTTTTGCGCTCAGGTGTGTTTACCCAGACGTGGTTTAACGCAATTTTTCAAACTAAAAAGGCCAAATGAATAACACAAACGTATAATCAGATTTTTTAGCAATATGCTGCAGCAA
>CACYDS010000026.1 GCA_902773285.1 uncultured Pseudomonadota bacterium
CTCATTCTCTCCAGTAACACAATCAGCTATAGCCTTTCCGATAACCTTTGTTCTGGAATCTTCATATTTTGGTTCAAGGATCCAGTAATGGCGGTGATAAATGTTTCGCTTGGTAGCAAGATCTGCTCTAAGCTCAAACTCTTCCCAGCAGCAATAGCAATCCCAAGCTATCTGATTTAATTGGTTTCTAAACTTATGTAGACCTTCCTTAGCTACAACATCACTCGAAATAGAGGCAAATATAGCTGTAGTATTAACTAATAGCCCCCCGAATACATAACTTTTATTTATCATGACTAAAACCTTAAAAAATAATTCCCTCCAAGAAATAGATTAACATATTTCGGGGGAGTATGCAAATTTGGTTTGGTAATTAAATAGTACTATGCCTGTCAAGGTCAGCGCCTGAATGGCTCTGAGCATATGCATACCTGGACGGGCCAATTGGCGCGCCAGTGCATTGCTATACATCAGTAAATAAAATATTGCGAGGCAGTTTTGAGATCACGTTAGAGCTCTTACTCATACTCTCTGAAAAGAAGTCCCGCCGTTATGTCTTTTATTGCAATTTTTACGTATTCCACTACATTTTCTGGCAAGTTGGGCATATCGAAAAAATCCAGACCACCACATTTATGGGGCTCATTATTTTTCAATTCTCCATTGTATTTCCTGCATTTGAAGAAGATGTCAATATTTTGTCTATTCGGACTTTTTCTGTCCATAATGTATGCAAATTCCAAATCTTCTGGCGATATAGTGATATTCGCTTCCTCCATGGCTTCTCGTATCATAGCTTCACGAGCAGTTTCACCTTCTTCGGCATGTCCAGCAACCAGACTCCATTTCCCGTCTTCATACCCCGTATTTTGGCGTAAAGAAAATAAAATTTGCCCGCCGTGCTCTAACACTAGGTATACGCACACATACGATTTAAGTTTTACACCATTACTTGCTTGCATCTATTGTTTCCTTTCCAAAATATGGAATCAGAGCTTCCGGAATTTCAATCGAACCATCCTGTCTCTGATAATTCTCCATAACAGCGATAAGACAACGTCCGACAGCAATTCCGGAGCCGTTCAAAGTATGTACAAATTCATTCTTACCTGTTTTCTCATTTTTATATCGAGTATTCATACGACGCGCTTGGAAACTATTACAGCGAGAGCAACTGGATATTTCGCGATACTTATCCTGTCCTGGAAGCCAAACCTCGAGGTCATACGTTTTTTCGGATGAAAATCCCATATCGCCAGTAGAGAGCACGACGGTTCTGAACGGCAAGTTTAGTTTTTTCAAAATTCCCTCTGCACACGCGGTCATCCTCTCGTGCTCAGCAGTAGATTGCTCCGGTGTTGTTATACTCACCAACTCAACTTTACCGAATTGGTGCTGACGCAGCATACCCACAGTATCACGCCCAGCAGAGCCAGCCTCAGACCTAAAACAAGGTGTATATGCCGTATATCTTAGTGGCAACTCTTTTTCGCTCAATATTTCCCCGTTATGTATATTCGTGAGCGATGCTTCAGCCGTCGGAATGAGGTAACCTCCTATTGTTGTTTTAAATAAATCTTCTTCAAATTTTGGCAATTGCCCTACACCAAACATTGCTTTTTGCTCAAGTATTAACGGAACGTAAACTTCAGTATAGCCGTTTTCCTTGGTGTGAATATCAATCATAAATTGAGCCAATGCTCGCTCTAAACGAGCTATTTCCGAAAATAAAAAAACAAACCTTGAACCAGCAATTCGTGCTGATTTCTCAAAATCCATCATACCAAGATTCGCACCAAGCTCATGGTGTTCTAGAGGCTTAAAATCAAACTTTCTTGGAGTACCAAAGCGACGTATTTCAACGTTTGCATTTTCATCAATACCTATTGGACATTCGGCTGAGGGAATATTTGGAATTGTTGCTAAAAGCTCCATAAACTCGGCTCTTGACTTATTTGCGACCTCCGTCATCTCAGCAATTTCTTTTTTTAGCACTTCCATGCGTTGTTGCAACTCACTGACGTCTTCACCTTTAGATCTTGCTTTTCCAAATGCCTCGGAGTTTTTATTTCTTTCCTGTTGCAATTCCTGCAATTTAGTTTGAGATGCTCGTAATTGTTCATCCAATTCTAATAGTTTTGCCTCAAGGGGCTCTTTGTTTCTGTTTTTCAGTGCATTATCCAAAACTTTGGGATTTTTTCTAACAAAATTTATATCTATCATTTCTTAACTTACTTTGAAATTTGGCTATCTCGCCTATAATATAGCACAAACACACCGAACAAAAATAATGCAATCGAAAGAACCTGTCCAACTGTTAAAGTTATCGCGTTGAAGTAAGTATACACTTCAACTTCTTTGTAAAATTCAATCACAAATCGCGCGGAGGAATATACGATGCAAAAAACCGCTGTAATAACTCCCGTTCCGATAATTTTTACACCTTTCAGCCTAAAAATTACGAAGAGTAACCAGAAATTCAGCAAACCTTCGAAAAACGCTTCGATTATCTGTGTTGGGTATCTCGGCATATTGTCAACAAGTGAAAAAATAACAGCCATATCAGATGATGTAATTTGGCCGTATAGCTCCTGGTTCATAAAATTCGCAAATCGCCCTATACCGACTCCAAGAGCCCCCGCAATAGCCAGGACATCTGCCATAATTTTCCACGAAACTTTGCGATGTCTAACGTAAGCAAAAACGTATATAGCAAGAGCGATTACAGAACCATGAAATGATAGGCCACCATTACGTATCATAATGATTTCTAATGGATGCTTCAGAAAATATTCTGGTTCATAAAATAAAACATGGCCTATCCGGGCGCCTATAACTATTGACACAATTGCCCAAAACATAAAATTGTCGAATTCTTCTTTCGTTGGTACATTTATGTTATTGCTCCTCAATTTTCGCAAAACCCAAGTTGCAGCAGCCCAAGACAAAAAAAGTGCTGTTGCATATATCACGCCATACCAATAAACCGGCAAACTCCCAATCGAAAATGCTACTGGAGAAACAGACCAAATGAACATACGTCATCGTATAACCGAGCCCTGCGTGGATTATAACACATACGCTCCAGATATGAGGAATATGGCAATAAGAGATCATACGCTTTATATGAGGTCACACGCGATTCTTAGCTAAATATTTCCTCCTCTAGTACTTGGTCCTGCTGTTCTGATAACCACTGTAATTATCCTGTTTCAAACATTGTTCATGCCAGAAAATTTTTCATGCCCTAAGGTTTCAAACTTCTGTTATAGATTTTCTAAATTTTTTTATAATTTAGTAGCTGTTGCTTTCAATATCGCTATTTTCGTAGATTTTTTATTGCCAGCAGATGCTCTTTGTATTCTTTAGAGAAAGTGTGAGCAGTATGCTCTTTATTTGCAACGAAGTAAAAGTATTCAGTTGTATCCGGAGACATAGCTGCTTTTATAGCTTTCTCTCCAGGGCAACAAATAGGAAGGGGCGGTAATCCAGCATTACGGTATGTGTTGTAAGGTGACACGAATTGCAAATCTGATCGATTTAATTTTCTGTCCATTTCCCCATATCCATCAGTGATGGCGTATATTACCGTAGGGTCACTTTGCAATCGCATTTTTCGCGCCAAACGGTTATGAAAGACCGAAGAAATCAGAGAATATTCACTGCTATTGCCGCTTTCTTTTTCAATGATTGATGCTAAGATTATGATTTCGTCCAATGACATCGAGGTTTTGTTTTGCGACAAAAATTTTGTTTTAATGACTTCCATTTGTTTTCGCATTTTTTGAATTATGGATTTTTTCGTATCTCCAAAACTATAGAAATATGTATCTGGAAACAATGTTCCCTCCTGTATGTTTTCGTTCAACTCTCCAAAAAGTATGTGATTTTCGTTCAATTTTTCGACTATTCGCTTAACTGTATATCCTTCTGGAATCGTTATCTTGCGCCTTATTTTATCACCAGTTAGCATCTTTTGAATTACGGAAATTACACTTTCTCCATTTCTGATTTCATATTCGCCTGTAGTTGCTCTTTTTCGCAAAAATGGTATTTGTTTCACTATATAGAAAGCTATTGCCGTTCTAAAAGACTTGTCATTTTTTAACGTTTCATATATATCATCAGATTGTATGTAGAAAATCGAATGCGTCTCGTGTCTGCTTTCTGTGCAAAAAACAAACGACAATCCCAGCATCACAGATGCTATAAGAAGTAATAACTTAGACATATCCCGAAAAAGAATGGTGGTCACAACAGGGATCGAACCTGTGACCCCTACGATGTCAACGTAGTGCTCTACCGCTGAGCTATATGACCTCTCAGGTTCAATTGTAATATATCATACCCCCTGCGATATTTACAAGAATTTTTTCTTCGGTATTTTAATTTTTACTAAAATTGGTGGGCGCCATAGGATTCGAACCTATGACCCACTGATTAAGAGTCAGTTGCTCTACCAACTGAGCTAGGCGCCCAAAAGACTGGCGTCTCCTACGGGAGTTGAACCCGTGTTGTCGCCGTGAGAGGGCGGTGTCCTAGACCTCTAGACGAAGGAGACTTTCCATGAGGAAATGTCCTCAAGAAAAATTGTGCCAAAAAATCACAGGGATTTCAAACAAAATTTGTACCTAAATGCATAAATAAGCTTTTGGGATTTTTTTGCAAATTATTTTGAGCAGCAATGCGTGATGGCCCCCGATATGTTATGCTGATATCGAAGGGGAAGATATACGGTCGAAGATGACATGAAAGTTGGAGTTGTCAAAGAGTTAAAAATAGGCGAGCATCGCGTCGGTTTGATTCCTACATTTATCGCAAGTTTGGTCGCCCAAGGTCATGAGATACTTGTTGAAAAAAACGCTGGTATTGGGTCTGGATTTGCAGATGACGAATACCGCAACGCAGGAGCGAAAGTTATAAGCAATGCTGATGAAATTTGGCAAAAATCTGAAATGATTGTCAAGGTAAAAGAACCTATCAAAACCGAATATTCTCTTATTCAGCCGGGTCAGATTTTGTTTACATACCTTCACCTTGCGCCGAATGTCGAATTGACGGAGCTTCTTCTGAAGAGCAGGGCAATTTGCATTGCTTATGAAACAGTCACTGATGATCATGGTGGATTACCTCTTTTGGCACCCATGAGCGCTATTGCGGGACGCATGTCAATTTTTGTAGCAACAAATCTATTGCAAAAACATTTTGGTGGTTCAGGAATTTTGCCATGCGGAGTCGCTGGTGTTCCGCCTTCAAAAATCCTTATTTTAGGGGGAGGCACTGTCGGATCCAATGCGGCTTTTATCGCGCACGGAATAGGCGCAGACGTTATAGTATTTGATAATCGCCCAAGTGTTTTGTCGCGCATTTCTGAGCATTTTAATGGACATGTAAAAACAGCATTTTCAACACAAGATAATATTGCAAAACATATAGGAGACGCAGACATCGTTATAGGGGCAACGTTGATTGCTGGGGCGTCCACTCCCAAACTAATTTCAAATGCTATGCTAAAGGATATGAAACCGGGAACTGTTCTTGTAGATGTCGCAATAGATCAGGGGGGATGTTTTGAAACTAGCCGTCCAACAACGCATGAGGCTCCATATTATGATATTTCCGGCATAACCCATTACTGCGTAACCAATATGCCTGGAGCATATGCTCGAACCGCAACTGTTTCTTTGAATAACGCAACTTATCCATTTGTTGAAAAATTAGCAAATATGGGGTGTCAACGCGCACTAGCTGAGGATAAAAATCTTAGAAATGGTTTAAATATTTGCGATGGAGAGATTACAAACGAAGCTGTGGCAAACTCGCAAAAACGGAACTGCCATTAAATTCCAAGAACTCCGAAAAAATTACTCGTAATTCCATTTTGCGAGGGTAATTCACATAACCTGTGGATAACTTTGTGAATAAATAAAAATTTTCACGAAATAGTCAGGTTAGTTCTAGGACAATTACGGTTTTGCTCAAAAATTGCACAACACTCAAATTATTGAAAATCCAACGTTTATCAAAAAAAATATAAAATCTCATAAAAAAATTATTCTTGACTTTTTTATTGAGAAAAAAATTTTAACCTGTTGATATTTTTTTATAAATTCTTTTGAGAATAGGAGTACAATGGCTATGATAAAATCTTCATAAGACAGTAAAACAGATACTAAGTAATTTTGGTTTTATATGAACTCCTTGTGTGATTTTATAAATTTATGGCTAAAATATCTTAAAAACTTTCGTAATTTATCTCAAAATACTATTAACTCATATGCTTCTGACTTAAGACAACTGATAATTTTCTTGAACGAGTATAAAGGATCTACTTGTGAGCTCGATAATTTTCAAAGACTTAGCAAAAATGAAGTTAGGGCGTGGATATTAAACCGAAAGAATGCTCACGAATGCGCAAAAACAATCTCTAGAGGAATTTCTGCGGTGAAAAGTTTTATAAAATTTTTAATAAAAGATGGAAAAATTAAAAATAGCGATATTTTAATGATGAGATCGCCAAAAATTGAAAAGAGTTTACCACGCCCGCTGAGTATTGGGCAAATAAATGAGATATTGGATTCAATACCTATGATAAAGCAAACTGACTGGATTATCAAACGCGACAAGGCGTTGTTAGTCATGATATATTCCGTTGGACTGAGAGTGAGTGAAGCTCTCAGTCTGAATAGGGCTGATATATCGGTGACAAGTAATTCTATTTCGGTTCTTGGAAAAGGAGGCAAAATTCGCTCGGTTCCTCTGCTTGATATTGTGAAGAGCACGATTTTTGATTACCTAGATGCATGTGCGTATTCTGAAGCTACCGCGCTGTTTGTGAATAATAGTGGGGGGAGGTTAACCCCTTCTGCTGTGCAAAAATTGATCAAAAAGTCTCGGAAGTTACTTGGGTTTTCAGGAAAAGTCACTGTGCATGCTCTACGGCATAGTTGTGCTACTCATTTGATGGAAAGCAGTGGCGATTTACGGGGTATTCAGGAATTACTTGGACACGCATCTATTTCATCGACGCAAATATACGCTGATGTTGCCAAAAAATACATTGCAGAAATGTATGATAAATGCCATCCTCTATCCGAGAGCCATTCCGTCGTAAGGTCTAGAACTAAGGAGAAGTAGTGCGGGAAATATCACTGGACACAGAGACTACAGGGCTTTCATTCGCGAGTGGCGATAGGATAGTGGAAATTGGTTGCGTCGAAATAATTGACAAAGAAATTACCGGTCGGGATTTGCACCTGTATGTAAATCCGGGTAGAGCGTTATCTGAGCAGGCCGCCGAAATCAGTGGATTGACATATGATTTTTTGAAAAATTATAAAAAATTTAATGAAATTGCTGATGAATTTCTGAATTTTATTGGCGATTCCAGGCTAGTTATTCACAACGCGCAATTTGATGTCGGATTTTTGAATTTTGAGTTGCTGCTAGCGGGAAAACATCCGCTGAATTCAGACAATGTAGTTGATACTCTCGTTATGGCAAAGGAAAAATTTCCGGGTTCTCCAGCTACATTAGACGCCTTATGTCGGCGATTTTCAGTCGATTTGTCGGCGCGTAGTAAACATGGCGCATTGATAGACGCTGAGCTTTTGGCGAAGGTGTATTTGCAGATGTCAGTAGCAACGGTGCAGAAGAGTATTTTGGGCATAATGAGCGATAACTTGACAGTAGCGTTAGAGGATACCGCTTCCCAATATCAACAAACGTATGAGCCACGAAATTTTTTACCCTCTGAAGAGGAACTAGCTGCCCATGCGAATTTTTTGCAAAAAATAAAAAATCCAATTTGGAATTTGCTGGATTGTTGCCATGAAAACAATCACTGACATTTTTTTTGCTACGATCGATTCGATGGCAAGATGGGCTAGCGCAAAATCAATGTGGCCACTTTCTTGTGGGCTCTCGTGTTGCGCAATTGAAATGATGCATGCAGCAGCAAGTCGAATTGATCTAGATCGCTTTGGCTGTCTGTTTCGTTCAAGCCCGAAACAGGCTGATCTTATGATAATTGCCGGGACTGTGACGAAGAAAATGTTACCACAACTTTTAACACTATATGAGCAAATGTTGTCGCCGAAATATGTTATAGCTATGGGAAGCTGCGCAATTAGTGGTGGGCTTTATGCAGAATCTCCAGATATTGTTGCTAATATTAGTGACTATTTACATATAGATGCGACGGTGCGAGGATGCCCACCTCCACCAGAAAAATTGGCAGAGGAAATTTTGGAGTTGCAATCTAGAATTACTGGGCATCATTTCCCTATTTGAGAATTCATCGGTTATACATTTTTGCAATTTCGTTCACAACCTTCTGATAAATCGTTGGGTTATATCTGTCTTTGATAACATCCACTATAGCGCTCAACTTTTTGGGCATTTCAGCTTCTGATCCGATCAATTTTAACGAGGCAAGGATTTTGTCTTCATCATAATTTGCCATTTTGCTAACGGCTTTTAGTGTTGTATCCAAGGCAAACTTAACAAGCTCATCCTCATTTAAAGCGGCTCCATGTGATTGCGCAGGCATTACTGTGTCTCGTTTTTCGTTACCCGCATAATTGCTCGATATGGATGGATATAAGGTACGATCAGAGTAGTGTGCTCCTCGGGCATCTCCTCGTAACGGAGACTCTGATTGAGCCGCGTTCCCCTTGCTCCATTCGGCGCGACGATAATCGTTCGGTTGGTATTCGGAAACAATTCCATGATCGTACGGAGCATCTCTATACTGGATATATTTCCCGTCAAAGTGGGCGCGCATACATTTTTCTCTACTATTGTATTGACATAATAATAAGTTATACTTGTCCTCTATATTCTTCAGCCTTTCTCGACATTCTTGCCTGCTTCCGAAATTGTTTATCGGTTGAACACCACCACTTACGTTCCGTTTGTAGACGGAATTCCCCGGATATCCACGTTCATACCTGGTATCCTGCCCGGTATTTGTTTGTTGCGCACCACCACTTACGTTACGTTGATAGACGGAATTCCCCGGATAGCCACTTCCATACCCGGTATCCTGCCCGGTATTTGTTTGTTGCGCACTACCACTTACGTTACGTTGATAGACGGAGCTCCCCGGATAGCCGCTTCCATACCTGGTATCCTGTCCGGTATTTGTCTCCCGCACATTACCGCGTACATTACCTTGCTGTTCGATGCTGCCAGCCTCCTCATTCCAGCGATGGTCATTCTGTCCAGTGTAGAGTTGTTGAATACCATGCCGCTGATACTCATTACCGCTACGTTCGTTTCTAGGGGCTTCATATCCTTGAGGCTTTCCTATTTGCTGATTTGCGTTGTGGTAATAGCCCACTTTTCCAATATTTTCTTGGGGCAAGCCCGCTGGACTATAGCCCTTAGACTGATATCCATCACCTGCCGAACTATAAGATGGGGCATATTCCCGAGCTAGGTTTTCTAGCTTCCATCTTTCTCTATTGTCGTATCGCTTGTTCATCTGGGCGATTCCATTGTAATAATGTTGCTCGTTTTTGCTATTAGTCACAGTCTGCCTCTTATTTCCTGCATTCTGAAAATTCGTCCTAGGCGGATAATAGAACGCCGGCGCCTCCCCTTGAGAAGGCATACCTATATGCGGCGCTGGCCCATGATAATAACCTTTTTGCGCATTATTATCTTGGTAATAACTCGGCGCCGGAGGATAGATATTAGGCCGACGCTCGCTAGTTGAATGAGCATATCTTTTGTTCAGGTTTTCCATCATCAGTTTTTCTTGACGTTCATAATTTTGCAATAATCGAATATATTTGTTTTCCATATTTTGCACTGCTTTTTGACATTCTATATTGTCCATAAATTCAGCTCCTGAGAGCCTCAATGGTTCATTATTCAACATTGACGGATCCGAATAACCTAAAAGATCTCCTTGTTGCGAGTAACCTTTTTCTGCGGAATTGTGCACATTCGTTTGATCGTCATTACCAGCCTGAGGATTTGCTCCTGTTAAACCGGCTGAATTTTTTGAAATTGCAAAACTACCTTTTAGGTCTAATTTTTCAATTGCCCAGTTTTCACGATTGTTGTATTTTTGCAATAGTTCCTTGTATTTATCATCTGCCGTTTTGATTTCCGTTGTTAATGATTGGATTTCATTCTGCAGTTTCGCACTATTGTTTAGTTCTGCTTTTTTTAGATTGTCTATATATTTTTGTGTTATTTCAATATTTTTGACGAGATTTTTATTTTTCTGAGCGGCTATGTTTAATTCATTTTTTAGAGTTTCGATTTTCAACAGCAGATTTGTTTCCATTTTTGAATCAGCAATGTCTTCAGCACGCCTTACTTTATTGAGATGGTTCGTCAATTTTAACAAAGAACTGTTTTTCATTACCGAGCTATTTAGCTCTTGTTTTAAATGATCTATAGCGACTAGATTTTGTGATTCAGCCTTAGCATACGCTTCTGTAAGCAACTTATACTGTTGCGCATTTTGCTGTTGGCGTTTTTTAAGAGCATGGATTTTGGCCATTAATCTCCTTTCTAGGATTTTTCCAGCTATTTCTAGCTTTTGATTTTTTGCTATAAGACGTTGAATTAAGTTATTTAATTTTTCTATCCTGAGTAGATTTTGCACATCCGCCTCTTGTATATCCTTTATTTGTTCGGCGAAATTTTGTTTTTCGATAGCGAATTGATTTTTTATAGTTTTGATTCTTCGCATTTTATCAATGTCCATAAATTTGGCTTGCGCAACCAATGCCTTCAATTCTGATTGAAGTGTTCGTATTGTGCCTTTTAAAATTTCAACATCATTATATGTTTTTGCTTCTGAGTTATATAAGTTAGTGCTCTGGACATCAAAAGATAAATTTAGATTTTTTAACTGTGTTGTTTTTGCTTTCAATTGGGCAGACTTTTGAGTGATTTTTCTATTAAGCCTATTTATTTTTGAATTATATCGTTTTACTGTTTTATCTAAGTCTTTTTTGGCTTTCTCTTCTGCATCTTTCTTTGCCTTTTCAGTATCTGTTACTTTTTTATTTAGAGTTTCTTGTTCTTTCTTCTTTTGTTCGATTTCTTTCTTGAGGTTCTCTATAGATGTATTTAAATTTTTCTTTGTATTTTCAAATTCGCTCTTGGTTTTGTTCAGATCCGAAACTGCGTTATCCTTTTCCTTGGTCAGCCTATCTAGATCTGCCTTTGCCTTTTGTTCATATGAACTTTTTTCTAAATTCAGCTTTTTTGAAGTCTCCTGAGCTTTTACTAGATCGTCACTCAAATTTTTTATCTTTTTTTCATTTTCATTTACTTTCTGCCGCCAGTAATTACGTTCCTCAATTACAGCGTTATTTATACGTCTATTTATTTTATCAGTCGTCGTTAATACGGGTCTTGCTTCAGTCTCAGAAATCGTATCCAGTATTATTCCTAGAATTGCAAATGATGGTATATTGGCAAATATTAACTGCCATTTTGAATCAAATCTCATTGTAATCTTCTCGTCACAATAGCCCCACTGTGTAAGTCTATCAAACAAAAGTTAAAAAATAGTAAATGTTATATATAGCTCTTCATTGCATAGAATTTCTACACGTACTTATTTAGTATAAAGTATTCGCAAATATTTTTCACAAAAGATGCGCAATAATGTAGCTTAATGGAAAGATTATAACAAGTGACCATAGCATATAACCTACAAATGATGGCATTGGTATTCCCTTTCTTTTGGCAATAGATTGGACCATCATATTTGGGGCATTCCCTATATAGGTCATCGATCCCATCACTACTGAGCTAATTGAAATCGCGGTTAGAATTTTTGGATAAACATACATCAATTCTTCCGGATTGCTACCAGCCATATTAAAAAATAGGAGGTACGAAGGAGCATTATCAAGAAATGATGAGGCAAGTGAACATAGCCAAAAATATACAATTGCTCCATCACCTCCACTACTCATATTGATTATGTATTTATGGATACTGTCTGAGTGAATATTCAAAATAAAAAGCACTGGCGCTATCACAATAAATATTACTAAGAATGTTCTGGCGACTTCCAAAAATGGAGCATAATCAATCTTTTCACCAATTTGTCTATTTCGGTAAAATGAAAGTCCGCAGAATGACAATAATAGTATATCTTTAATATAAATATTGATTTCAGAAGCCAGAACAAAAACTGTGGCAATAATCAGACAAATATTAATGTATCCGCCAATTGTTATAGAAAATTTTTTCCCTTCAAAAATGTGTTCTGAATTTTCCTTCCTTAAAGCTATTTTGTCCACAACATATAAGATGGCTAGGCATACAACCAAGTAGCTAATCCAATATGGGAAAAGATTGCGTAATTCCCAGAAAAAATCTATTCCATGCAAATATCCAAGAAGAAGAGGGGGGTCACCTAAAGGAGTGAGCAAGCCACCTATGTTTGATACCAAAAATATAAAAAATATTATAAGATGCGATTTGTTATCCCGATCTTTGTTCATTTCAAGGAATGGTCGAAGAAATAGCATAGAAGCCCCCGTAGTTCCAATCACCGATGAAAAAAGACTACAGAGCGCCAAAAATACTATATTAGACAAAGTATTAGAAGACGCTCTGAGTTTTATGTGTATACCATGACTTAATGCATACAATGTAAAAAGCATAATTATAAAAGGAACGTAGTCATCAATAAGTGCATCTTTCAGGATATGATTTGCTTCGGGTAACAAGCTATAAAGCGCGACTATCGAAATTGCAGAGATAATTGTAAACACTGCCCCTTCATTTTTGTGCCAAAACTTCGGAGCTAATAGTGGCATAAAAGCTAGTGATAGCAAAACTATTGCTAATGGAACAGATAGTACTATGATTTCTGCCAAACTCACGAATACATGCTTTATAAAAAATCTCTCACTTGATTATATCATCTCCTGACTTATGTGTCGTGCTATCAAGACTACTTGCTATGGCACAGAGCCAATTTATCCCAAATGCTTTCGTGTTTATTGGAATGTTTTTTAATCTATGTTTACGAGGATCTATGTTGTCATTATATATTGTTTTAGGTGTAGCCCACAATATGTTGGAAGCTACACCGCTAACCTACCTGCGTTCTGTATACAGCGCTTTCGTCACTTTATTTTAGTTGCACAACCGTCTTCATCAATAAATTGTGGGCAATCTGTGCACTTATTGAGTGCATTGATAACTCTTTCAGACGGCATATTTACATGGAATGACACTATCTCTAAAGCCTGACAACCACTGACAAAATCAGTCATGTTCGTTGTTGAAGGTATTTCTACTCCGCTGCAATCTAGTTTTTCAAGACTATCGCAATTCTGGCACATACTTTGCATAGTAGTTAATTTTTGCATATCAGAAATTGGAAGTGTGATGGAATGCATGTTTTCACATCCCTCGAACATGCTGGCTATAGTCTGAACTTTCCCCATATCGCAATTATTTAAATTCACACATGGCAACGATTTACAGTTCAAAAACGTTCCTTCCATATTTTGCACCTTTGAGACACTGCACAAGCTCATATCAAAGTGTGTTAATTTATAACAATTAGCGCACATTCCTCTCATCGTTGTGACACGTGCTGTGTTTAATCGATTTAAATTCAAGTTTTCGAGATTTTTACAATCTTTAAACATGTAGTCCATACGGGTGACCTTACGTGCGTTAAATTTTCCCCACCGAATCGATTTTAAACCCGTACATCCCTCAAACATACTTGTCATTGAATGTTTGTTACGAATAGAGTGCGGGGGCAATCCACTTTTAAACCATTTTGCGCTTTTTGAATCAACGCCTCTCATATCGATTAAAACTAGTGAGCCTGAGTTTTGAAAAAATCCACTCTTATCTCCAACAATCTTTACGTAATCGTAGTGTTGTGGATACGATATTTTTTTCTTTAAAAATGAAAGGTTTATTCTTATATTCTCATTGTTCAATCCCGAACAAGCTCTTCTATCTAGTGCTACACTATGCCCATTTTTCGTTCGAGCCGGAATAACTAAATTCACAACCGAATTTTCCGGTATATTCTTCTTGATGCAAATTTTGCCTATTCTATACTCATTTCTTGAGCATTTTTCAGCCTTCTTAAACTCGAAAAATGGATTCGCTGTCTTAAATCCATCAAATCTTACTGTTATTGGTTTTATGTCATCCATCGATTGAGCCTGCATTGTCAATGCAAGCAATAATAATTGACGTTTGAGTTTTCTGCTCATAGGATACATCCTGGTACAAAGCTTCTTATGCAATATAATATCAAATATATAAAATTTTATGTAAGTTTTTTATATTTCTTTGGAAGAACGAGAGAGGGAATTTTTATTTTGTCTTGGCGACAGTCACTATAAAATACGCCAAAACCCGGTTTTTGATGATCCTATGCCTGTTGCGGTTGTAATAATGTTTCTACATCTGTATGGTCAAATATATGATCAAAACGAATAAGCAATCCCCATTTGTTTTTACGACGCATTATCTAGGTGAGATTTTTAATAATTCACAGAATTTTATTGATTTTTTGGAAGCTGGTATGAAACACTCTTCACAGAGCAGCAGATTCCAAAAAAAAGTAGAATGTGTCTAAAATTCGTATTTAAGATAATGTTTGGGTTAAGCGTAATCACGTCATTAACGCAAGCAAAAGCAAAACTTGATTGCGAGGACTTCGAATTACGCGGGATTTACGTTAGCGCATCTGACGATATATTAAATAATGTAAGGAAAGCAAAAAATTTGAACATTAACGCTGTTGTGATAGATATAAAAAATGACGATGGAGAAATAACTTGTAATTTAGAAAATCCAAAGATTAAATACACACCTTATATAAAGGACATCAAACAACTGCTGACAAAGTTAAAATCTATGGGTATATATACAATCGCACGCATTGTTACGTTTAGGGATAAGTGTATAGCAGGTTTTACCGACAAGAAATTTGCGATAAAAAACAAAGACGGGACGATTTATGTTGATGAAGAAAAAATGAGTTGGATAAATCCATATGATAAAGAAGTCTGGAAATATCTTGGCGAAATAGTTGAAGCAACTGCGAAACTTGGCTTTAATGAAATTCAGTTTGATTACATTCGGTTGCCGCAGTATAAATCGCTTGAGAAAACATCAATATGTCAAGAACTACAAACAAAAAGTAAGACGCAAATCATAAACGAATTTTTAGATTTTATTATTCCCAAAATTCATGTATATAGGGTAAAAATATCAGCAGATGTTTTTGGTTGCATTATTCCGGATTCGCTAAAACAGAGTGCGCTAAGCTCAGAAAAATTGGGACAAAACTATGTTGCCATTGCAGGAAAAGTTGATTATATTTGTCCGATGATTTATCCATCTCACTGGCCTGCTGGTTCATTCGGTGTCGAGAAACCTGATATAAATCCTGGAACGATAGTAAAGTATGCCATGGGCTATTCCAACAAAGCTCTCCATGTCAAAAAGAATCAATCTCGCCCATGGATACAAGCCTTTACTGCAACTTGGCTAAAAAGAGGACATTGGAAAGAATATAAGTTGCGAGAACTTCAGGAACAAGTGGACGCATTAAGAATGCTCGGGATAAGGCAATTCTGTTTTTGGAATCCAGTAGCAAAGTATGAATTTTAACTTACGGGACGAACGAATAGCTTTCTAATTATCAGCTGCATAATTTCTGATATGTGATCGATTTTATTGAGATTTACTGTTATCCAATGGCTTTTATGCATGTGATATGCTGGAAAAAATTTTATTTTATCAACAGTTTTTGCAACGCTCTCTGGCCTTACCTCTCAAGTTGAGGATCTCAATATAGCTCTCATCGTTAATCTCACAATTTATAATTGTTTGAAAAAAATGACGCTTTATGGTAGTGTAATCCATGCTGATGTGATTTTGAGTTTGTTATGAAACGAGAGTGGGGAAAAAAGGTAAGTTGTCCGGCGTGCGCATTGCCATTTTATAGTATGCAAAAGACTTCCTTAGTATGTCCTAATTGCGGGAATAAATTTGAACTTTCGGAATTAACTAGTCGAAAGAGAGCAAAAATTGCAATGGATGAAGCCGCGGGCTATGATAAAAATCCAGTTTTTTCTGGATTTGATGAGTTTCCGGAAGAAATTGAACCAAATATGAATGAAGAAGATGACGATATTTCGGCTACTGAAGTCATAAAGGACATGAAATATGTTGATGGAGACAATTGAGAATAAAGTCGTTTTGACGGCTGATAGACCAACTGGGCATTTGCATTTGGGACACTATGTGGGTTCTTTAAGAAATAGGGTAAAGTTGCAAGATAGTTACCGCTGCTTTATCATGATCGCTGATGTACAGGCTCTATCTGATAATTTTGATAATCCGGAAAAAGTACGAGCAAATATCACTGAAGTTGCAAAAGATTACTTGTCGGTTGGGATAAGCCCTGAAAAGTGTACTTTATTTGTTCAATCACTGATTCCAGAATTGTTTGAGCTCACTGTATATTTCATGAATTTGATTTCTGTTTCAAGACTTGAAAGGAATCCAACTGTTAAGGCGGAATTGCAACAAAAGAGTTTTACGGATTCAATTCCTGCCGGGTTTTTGGCATATCCGGTCAGCCAAACTGCTGATATAACCGCTTTTAAGGCGCAACTAATTCCGGCTGGAGAAGATCAATTGCCACTAATTGAGATTGCGAATGAGATTGTGCGTCGTTTCAATCGTACCTATAATACAAATGTTTTGCTGGAGGCGGAAACGATGGTCGGCAAAGTCGGAAGATTAGTCGGCATAGACGGGAAGGCTAAGGCGAGCAAATCGCTGAATAATGCTATTTTTATGTCAGATTCTACTGAAGTTTTGAAGCAAAAGATCTATAGTATGTATACTGATCCGAACCATGTGAAGGTGTCGGATCCCGGCAGAATTGAAGGAAATGTTGTTTTTGCATATCTAGATGCATTCTACGAAAATAAAGCTGAGCTGGAAGAACTAAAGCTAAAATACCAAAAAGGGGGACTCGGTGATACAGCACTAAAATCATTGCTGAATAACACGCTTCAAGCATTGCTTATGCCTATACGTGAGAAGCGAGCAGAGATATCAGATGATACCGTAATTGACATACTTATGGCCGGAGCAGCTAAAGCACGGAAAATTGCAATCCAAACCCTAGCTGAAGTAAGGGATGCTATCGGCTTGTTAAAGCGCACTACTGATTTTTAAGGGCTCCTGCCAAGGCGGAAGACATTGCTCGAAAACCAGAAAGCAGCGAAATCCCTAGTCAGGCAATTAATTCATTGACAGCTTATTGATACGAAACATAACAAAAAAAGCTGCAGAGCGAGCTGGATTTTGAATGTATAAGTTCAAATAGAAGTGAGACTGAATTAAGATTCCTCATGTTATCAGTGCCAATAATGTATTGCGTATGCGAATTCTTGGGATAGAATATTGATTGCGTTTTCTTCTTTTTCAACGATTTGTCCGTTGTGGTATCCGGCAGTGGTGACGCCTTGTAACTGTTTTAAATCAAGATATATTGCGAAGTCGTTGTACGTAAAGATATTGGTTTGTTCAAGTCCATTTTCACTAGTGTACGGGTTACCTTCAATTATCCGTAACTTTTTTCCTAACTTCCTCTGCCCCTGGAAAAATACTCTCAATGCCAAGCCACCTACCTCATCTTGCGCTATTTCTTCAAATATTTTCCGTACGTTATCAGAGCATTCTAAACCTTGTTCGATTGTCGTTTTTGTATCCATTTGTTTCCAACCAGGCTCCAGGTTTACGTGTTGTGGTATATCTGTTTTTTCAAGCATTGTGTATAGGGCGTCTTCGATGCTATAGGCACTACGTGTTATTGTTAGCAGCGTCGCCTCTGCAATCAAAATGCTTTTGTTTATATTTTTCATAATTTCCTCTATTAAAAAATTGATATATAGACATCTGGAAAGAAACGCTAATTATTTAGCGTATTTGTATAACTTTTCCAGATGTATTGATTATTGAGGGAATCCTCCCCACAATCTCAGGGTATGACTACCGTTATTAAAATGTCAAAAGCAAAAAAGTCCCATAAAGCATGAAGTAAGCAAAGGGACTTTTTGTAATGATTACTTCGTTGCTTCGTATACGATTTTACCTTCGTCCTTAGCGCCGTTTGCTAGTTCAAATATTGATGGATACTGTTCTGTCTTGATTGGCTTAAATGAGCCTTTTTTGTAATAAAACTTGTATCTGGGCACCAAGTA
>CACYDS010000027.1 GCA_902773285.1 uncultured Pseudomonadota bacterium
GATATTGCAAAAAGTTTTGCCAATTGCAATACAACTGGGGTTTCCAATTTTGTCTCACTAAAGCCTCAACTGGAGCTATTCAAGAAACTTCAGCCAAAATTAAAAAAGCTCGGGATAATTTATAACTCCGGCGAATCGAACTCGATAAGCATAATCAAAAAATTGGAAAAGGAATGCGAAGCGCAAGGTATAACTCTTGTCAAACAATCTATTCAGCAATCAGCAGATATTCCACAAGCTATAACCAAGTTAAAAACAAATGTAGATGCTGTGTTCATAACAAATGATAATACTGCGCTGAGTGGCATACCATGTATTGTGCAGGCTTGTGACAAAGTGAAAATACCTGTATATGTCAGCGATACAGATCAAGTCGCAAAAGGGTGTTTGGCTGCCTTAGGGCCTAATCAATACGAAATCGGTAGGCAAACAGGAAGAATAATCAAGAGAATTCAAAATGGTGAAAACATTAACGAGATCAGTGTTGAATATCCAGATACAATGGAGCTCTTCTTAAACAAAGAGAAGGCGAAGGAACTCGATATCACTGTACCTGCTGATATTCTGAAGGAGGCAAAATGTCCGGATGGCAAGAAGTAATAATGACGACAGATGTCGGATTGATATACGGATTGGTTGCTGTCGGTGTGTACTTAACATTTCGCACTATCAACTTCGCCGATATGACTTGCGACGGCAGTTTTGTTTTCGGAAGCAGTGTTTGCGCCACCTTAATACATGGTGGCGTAAGCCCATATATCGCAATGCTGGTTGCGACGCTTGCTGGTGGAATTGCCGGACTGTTCACTGGAATTTTGAACATATATTGCAAAATTTCAGATTTGCTGTCCGGAATTATAGTCGCGTTTATGCTTTATTCCATAAACTTAAAAGTTATGGGCGGATTGCCAAACATAACACTGAACGACATGGAGTTATCAATGAATAGCTACATAATATTGGCAACGATATTACCTCTAGCAACTTTTCTGGTTTATTTGTTATTTACCGATTTCGGCTTAGCCTTGCGTTCCATCGGCTACAACAAACGATTTTCCGAAGTTATGGGAATTAATATCAACATGATGACGTTTTTTGGTCTGATTTTGAGCAACGCACTGATTGGATTAGGAGGAGCAATGTTCACTCAATATCAGGGATTTTGCGATGTATCACAAGGCAAAGGGACACTAATCGCAGGACTTGCAGCAGTTATCATAGGCGAAAAAGTTTTCAGATTTAAAAAGGCTGGATTTTTCATTTTGGCTTGCATAGCCGGGTCGATTTTATATCGATTTTTCATAATGTTGGCATTACACAGCGATTTTATGCAGATAGAAACGCAGGATATAAACTTAGTTGCAGGAGCGATAATAATCGCGATGATGCTGATACGGAAAGAACGAAAGATAAAGAACATTATTGATAATCTTTCATTACAAAAGAATTTGCGATTTACTGTGAGAGAAGAGAAATAACAATGCTAAAGCTGGAAAATATTTGCTACAAGAATATACTACGAAACATAAATCTTGAGGTC
Source organism: uncultured Pseudomonadota bacterium (assembly GCA_902773285.1). Classification (GTDB taxonomy): domain Bacteria; phylum Pseudomonadota; class Alphaproteobacteria; order RUG11792; family RUG11792; genus RUG11420. Next base: position 1,541 of record CACYDS010000027.1, read on the forward strand.
AAAAATGGCGAATTTGTGTATGTTACCGGTGATAATGGCGCCGGGAAAACAACTTTATTCAACATTATATCTGGCATACTAAAGCCAACTTCGGGATGTGTTCTTATTGATGGGCGCGATATTTCTAAAATGTGTCTTCGTGAACGAACTGGGCTCATTGCAAATGTGCTACAAGACCCACGCCAAGGCACTATTGCCGAGATGACAATTTTTGAGAACATAAATATAGCATATAGGCGAGGTTCTCGGAGATATTGTTCGGTCGCCCCTAGTAAACTTTGGAATTATTTTAAAGAGAAATTGTCAATTTTAAATATGGGACTTGAAAATAGACTAAACGAGTATGCTGGCAATCTATCTGGGGGACAACGACAGGCACTGAGCTTAATTATGGCAACAATTTCAGATTATGAAGTCCTGCTCCTCGATGAGATTACCGCCGCATTAGATCAAAAAACATCCAAACTGGTTATGAACATAGCACACAACATAGCAAAACAAGACAACAAGGTATGCTTAGCTATAACTCATATGAGATAAGATTTTTACATACACCAACCATTGTAAACACGTATCATAATCGTGACAAAAATTGCGGGATGTCCAAGTTCAAACAGACATAAGATAAGATGAGCCTCCTGCACTATACTTAGAAATATACCGCGGTTGATGGCAATTCTCAACAAGGATGCCGGCTGGCAATAGGAATTGTATTTTTGAACAAATTTTATGAGTTCTCTTCTGGCGCCTACGAAGGTATCTTCGTTTAGGCCCTCATAAAATTCCTCTCTTAAAATCCTATTGCTACGCTCGACTTTCCAATCTATTCGCTCGCTTTAAGTTACCTCACTGACCAACAAGCAAATTTTTCTCATATGTCATGAACTTATACCCCTATAGGATTTGGGCTTTATTGATTTATTATGTCGATAATCGCGAACGGCGATATATACTCTCTTTAGCGAAACTATATAGCATTTATTGCCGATGTCAGAATTTGATAAGTCACGACTGGATAAATATATTAGGAGAGTGTATGGCAAATGTATACCTCAATCGCTAATAGAAAAAGCAATTAGAAATAAGGATATTCTGGTAAATGGCAAGAAGCCAAGTGCCTCGGATAAGGTATCTGAAGAAGATGAGATTTTTGTTCACCCTGCAATTTGTAGAGTTTTTGCAAACGTGTATTCCGGCCCCCAAAAAGAGCATTGCGCAAAATGCGATTACTCTCTTTATGTTGAGCAATTTAAGAGCATGATTATATACGAAGATAATAATTTGATAATCATAAACAAACCGTCGGGATTAGCCGTGCAATTAGGTTCAAAAACAAAATTAGCAGTGGATGTTATGGCCAAGGCATATAATCCGGACGCTCGGTTAGTTCATAGGATAGATAAAGAAACAAGCGGGATAACAGTAATTGCCAAAAATATCGAAACGTCGAGATATATGCTACATTTGTTTCAAAATAAACAAGTACACAAAAAATATTTTGCTATAGTTTCTGGGAAATTGGGCATGCTGGAAGGCAGAATAAACAAGCCTTTGTCCAAAAACAAAGAAACAGTTTGTGTAGATTTTGAGAATGGGAAAAATGCTATAACTGAATTTAGGGTTATAAAAAACTTGAATAAAAATCGTACATTAATTGAAGCTATGCCTTTAACTGGTAGAACACATCAAATAAGAGTTCACTTAGCTTCAATCGGATATCCAATAATTGGTGATAGGAAATATGCCGGACAAAAAGCCTCGCACTTGTATCTCCATTCTAGTGAAATTTCATTTCAAACCAGAAATGGTAAAATTCTAATCCAAAAAGCGCCATTACCTGAGTATTTTAAGTGATCTATTTGCTCAACATGCGGTATGACGGCCACCGTATTTTAGTGCCCACCAATATAATAAGATGTATGAGATCTTATTCTAAACAAAGGATAGAAACAGGATGTTATGTGGCAATCTTGCCAGAAGGTATACAGAAGAATTAGATTGATATAATAAGCAAAAATGTGAGCATTGCCCATATATGTCACATGCAGATTTCTGTACTGTTTTTGCTCTCGGAACACATAAAAGAAAAAGGTATCAGGAAGCTGCGGCCAGAATTCCAAGATTAAAGAAAAGATATTGATAACTGCGGCTGCACATATCTGCATCTCGGCACTAAAGCTTAAATATTCGGAGGAACACAAAAAGCGCCATAGACGTGATACCTTTGAAATATCAAAATCTTAAAAGCTTACCTTTCAGTCTATTGCCCGAGCGTGATATAGGCCTATAAGCCGCCACCAGGTAGGTAATTTGGTAGGGAAGTGTTATTTTTGAGGGGTTAATCACTTCACCAATAAGTGATTGTTGCTCACTCTTCAAACTTCAGTTTGGCGCCATTAGTAATCATGATGCGTTTTATTGCATTGAGGTTGCCGCCGGATTTTATTGTGATGTCATTGAGTAATGTATAGTTTCCCGACCCGCCAAATACCAACGTACCTAGGGGTTCAACGGTAGTATTTGTTCTTGGCAATGCATTCGGATTTGTAAGTGTAATGATTGTA
>CACYDS010000028.1 GCA_902773285.1 uncultured Pseudomonadota bacterium
AGTAAGAGAAAATAAGACAAAGGACAAACCTTGGTTTATAGATGAAGACTATGATGAGTCGATAAAACAAGTCATTGGAAAAGCAATAGCCGATTGTGTTACGAATATGAATGAATTCAAGGATAAAAAAGCTGGAGATTTAATAACGTTTGAAGGACAAGACTATAAGAATCCTGAGGATTATACTCAGGAGAACTGGAATGCTGTTGTGCTGTATAACTATGTAGATGACTTAATAAAATTGAAAAACAACAGTGATTCCGCCAAAAATATGATAGCGAACTGCGTTAATAGAATATTGAATTATTACAAATCACGACTGTCCGACCAACGTATTCAATTCACAAAAGAATGTCTGATAAAGGCAAACAAAGATATAAATAAATATGTTGAAGCGTTCAAACTAGTCGATGTAAATCGCCAAAAGACTCGGAAAACTCCTGTAGCGTATTTTCAACAGAAGTATGCTGTATATAATTCAAGAACAGACAGACGGACAGATTATTTAGACCGAACTGATTATGTAAACCCAAAAGATTTCTCGTTTACGAAATATAAGCCCGATCAAGGTATGTATTACAGAACGGCTCCATATTTTACCTTTGATCCGAAAAATCGATTGTGTATTAAAATGATACGGGCAGATATGATCTACTATAAATCTAATAAAGATACAAACGAAGAAGATTGGTTTACACCAACAGCATTTACTAGCCAAGGTAATGAGGCTTTAAATTGGATATCCCGCATTGAGCCCAGTTTGATTAAAGGCCTAAACATTGCTGCAATGAATATGGATCCGCTAAAGCAAGCTAAGCAATATAAGATACAGCGACAGCAACAGCAATATTTGAAAGAACTACAGCAATGTTTGAAAGAACTAGAGTAATCACGCAACAGTTTAAAACAAATTTGACCTAAGGTTTGTTGTGAGATATATTTTTGAAATGGATATTGAGTTAAGCAAATAATGGCACTAGCTGGTCAAATTACAAAGAGGAATATGGAGGCCTGGCAAGACATTAATGCCGAACCTTACATTCAAATTGAAGGAATAACGAAGTCTTATGATGATGTTACTCCTGTTAAAGATATATCTTTTTCCGTTTATAAGGGTGAATTTTTTTCGCTTTTAGGACGTTCTGGCTGTGGCAAAACGACGCTTTTACGAATACTCGCCGGCTTTGAAAAACCGACTTCTGGAAAAATTTTGATCGATGGCGTTGATATAACAAATTTGCCTGCTTACAAGCGACCTGTAAATATGATGTTTCAATCGTACGCACTTTTTCCGCACATGACGGTATATCAAAATATCGCATTTGGTTTGAAGCAAGATAAACTGAGCAAAAATGTTATAGACGAAAGAGTGAAGGAGATGCTGAATTTGGTCCAGCTTGATGGCTACGAAGACCGCAAACCGGATCAGCTCTCCGGTGGGCAAAAACAGAGAGTTGCTTTGGCGAGAACTCTTGCAAAAAGACCAAAATTGATACTTTTAGATGAGCCTTTGACCGCTTTAGATAAGAGGTTGAGGGAAGAAACCCAATTTGAATTAGTAAACATTCAGGAGAAAGTCGGGATAACATTTATTTTGGTTACACATGATCAAGAGGAAGCTATGACTATGTCTACACGGATGGCAATTATGGAGGAAGGAAAAATTCGACAGATCGGCGTGCCTCACGATGTGTATGAATTTCCCAATTCACGATATGTTGCCAAATTTATCGGAAGTATTAACCTTTTCGATGGGATAGTTATTGAGCAAGAGACAGACCACGTTTTGATAGAAACGCATGAGATGGAGTGTCGTTGTCAAGCAACGCACACAGGAGTACTTCCACTTGGTTCTAACATAACTCTCGCAATTAGGCCAGAAAAAATTATGATTTCCACTACAAAACCAGAATACCAATACAATTGGGCAAAAGGGGTTATTCAAGAAATAGCTTATCTAGGAGATGTTTCGATTTATTACATAGAATTAGCTTCTGGCAAGATGGTTATGGCAACTTTGCCTAACTTGTTAAGATTGGCGGAGAGAAATTTTCAGTGGGAAGATACGGTTTATCTTTTTTGGCGATCTGAAAATAGTTCGGTGTTAACATCATGAAATTGAAGTCACTTGCATTTATTATCACCGGCGGGAAAAGGAAATTTATTGAAATAACGAAACCGGGTGACTCAAAATTTTGGATGGGAATAATTCCTATTTTATGGATAGTTATTTTCTTTATATTTCCTCTATTTATTATTTTTAAAATAAGTTTCTCAGAATCTATTTTCGGTATACCTCCTTTTACAGAAATTTTAAATTTTGCTAAAGAGCATATACTTGAAATAAAACTAAATTTTAGAAATTATATATCAATCTTTCGGGATTCATACTACCTGAGCGCATTCATAAATTCGCTCTATCTTTCAACTGTTGCAACAATTTTGTGTTTTTTGATTGGATTTCCGATGGCATATGGAATTCACGGCTTAAATGACAGGTTAAAAACAGTCCTGTTGCTCCTTGTCTCGCTTTCATTTTGGTCGTCATTCCTAATCAGAATATATTCTTGGATGAGTCTTTTAAGTGTACACGGAGCTGTAAATTCGATTCTTCTGAAGTTTGGCGTTATATCTGCCCCTATACAATTCATAGGAACATACTATGCCGTGTGCTTAGGCATGGTTTTTTGTTATCTGCCATTTATGATATTTCCAGTTTACGCAGTATTGGAAAAGGTAGATAAATCATACATAGAAGTTGCATACGATCTCGGATGCCGCCCAACAAAAACCTTTTGGAAAGTAACCATCCCTTTATCAAGTTCAGGAATTGTGACTGGTTCTATACTTGTTTTTTCCGCCTCAATCGGCGAGTTTGTCATCCCAGAATTGCTTGGCGGAGCTGATGCGGTAACGTTTGGCCGGGTTCTGTGGACTGAATTTTTCTCAAATCTTGATTGGACAATGGCTTGCGCGCTATCAATGTGTATGATGTTTTTTATCATATTACCTATTTTCATATTTCAAAAACGCACTAGATCATAAAAAAATCATAGGGGGCGCGATGTGGTATGTTTATATTTTACCACATCGCACCCCTGGGCCTGTCAAGGTACACTTTGCTCAGCACCATGCAGGCGCTGACCTTGACAGGCACAGTATCATTTAATTACCAAACCAAATTTGCCTATTCATCAAAACTTTGGTAATCTATTTCCTAGAGGGAATTATTTTTAATCGAATTTAATTATGTTAAATAAATATTTATTTGGGCTATTAGTTAATACTATAGC
>CACYDS010000029.1 GCA_902773285.1 uncultured Pseudomonadota bacterium
ACAATCTCATGGTCGGGAAGAGCGGATTTGAACCGCCGACCCCTTGCTCCCGAAGCAAGTGCGCTACCAGGCTGCGCTACTTCCCGAAACACACAGCGTGCACAACAAGGGAAACATTTCCCTAGCTGTGCTCTATATTTTAGTGTCTATCTAGCATAGAACTCTATGACAAGATTAGGCTCAACATTTTCAGAATAAGGTATATCCTCTATGTTAGGGATGTTGATAAACTTCCCCTTGCGTTCTGGCTTTATCACTTCAAAATAGCTCGGCACATCATGTTTTTGCGCCTGTTGCTCAAGTTGCGGTTGCAGAATATCAGCCATCTTATCTTGAATCTCGATCTCATCACCAATTTTTAATTTATAAGACGGAGCTGTTGTAATTTTTCCATTTACCTTGATTTTGCGATGTGTAATCAGCTGACGAGCACTCTTTACACTCGGCGCAAAATTTAATCTGAACACGGCTGTCTCTAAGCGGCTTTCAAGGCTCGCTATCATATCAGATATAGTCTGTTTGCGACTAGCCGCTGATGTATCGTGGATGCGTCTTAAAACATGCTCAGAAATACTACCGTATTCCTTTCTAATTCTTTGTTTCGCTGCAAGCTGCAACGCGTATGGCTTTTTATTCACAATTCCCTTTTCATTAAGCCTTCAAATCATTCCTAATCAGAAGTCTATCACAAAAATCATATCTACGCAAAAAGGAAGTTCATGCTGTATAAGTTCATAACATATGAGGCAATTTTCGTCTCATATCTTATGAACCTATACACTTTATATCTTTTTAGGCATAATTATCTTATGATATGCGTAATTCTGCAATGTTGGCACGCTAACAAACCTAGCAAATAGATACCGGCCCAATTTTATTAGTTTACGATACAGAAAATTTTTTCTTATACTGGCATAAGTTGGATTCAGAGTATAGGATCGCCATGATGGAAAAGTTACCTGCAGGTAGGTCATTTCAAGATATTATTTTCGGGTTAGAAAAATACTGGGCAGCGCAAGGCTGTGTTATTTTGCAACCATATGATACCGAAGTTGGCGCTGGTACTTCACACCATGCAACGACTTTGAGAGCATTAGGTGATGGATATTGGGATGTTGCTTTCGTGCAACCATGTCGCAGGCCGAAAGATGGACGATATGCGGAAAATCCGAATAGGACGCAATACTATTATCAGTACCAGGTGATTTTAAAACCTGCGCCTAAAAATCCTCAGGAATTGTATTTAGGAAGCTTGAAAGCATTGGGAATTGATTTATCGGTTCATGATATCAGATTTGTTGAAGATGATTGGGAAAATCCTTCACTTGGTGCAGCTGGCCTCGGTTGGGAGGTTTGGTGCGATGGAATGGAAATTACTCAGTATACGTATTTTCAACAAGTGGGTGGTATTAGTTGTTCTGTAACGCCGGTTGAAATTACATACGGTCTGGAAAGGATCGCAACATTTATACAAAAGGTCGAAAGCCATTTTGATATCAATTGGAATGGCCGGTTGGATGAGAAAAAGTTAACTTATGGAGATGTCCTAAAGAGGTTTGAACGCGAATTTTCGTGTTATAACTTCGACGTAGCTTCAGTTGATATCTTGTTAGAGCATTTTTCAGATTATGAAAAAGAATGCCAAAAATTACTAGCGCACAATCTGGTTATGCCCGCGTATGAGCAGTGTGTGAAGGCAAATCACTGTTTCAATCTTCTTGATGCCAGAGGAGTTATTTCAGTAACCGAACGCGCAGGATATATAGCAAGAGTTAGAGCGTTGGCGAAAGCCTGTTGTCAAGCTTGGTGTGATTCATTAGAGGAGGCAGAATAATGCGTCAGGAATTATTATTAGAGTTTTTTTCCGAAGAAATTCCCGCGAGATTCCAGAAGAAAGCTATCTCAGATGCTAAGGATGTTTTTTCAAAGATTTTAGCAGATTATGGTGCTGAATTTTCATGTGTAGAAACATACGTTTCGCCGAGAAGGATTGCTATACGAGTATCGCAATTGGCGGATAGAACAAAAGACACTAGAGAAGAAAGGCGTGGGCCGAGGATATCTGCTTCGAAGAATGCAGTCGAAGGTTTTTTGAAAGCGAATGGAAGAGAAACTGCCGACTTGTTTGAAAAAGATGGATACTACTATCTCGCCTTAGACACTAAGGGGCAAGATATAACTGAAATAATGAGTGATATTATCGAAGATTTTATTGCTAAAATGCCTTGGCAGAAGTCTATGAGATGGTATGTAGAGGAAGAGAAAGCTTTAAGTGCCTTTTGGGTACGGCCGTTGCGTTCAATTCTGTGCATATTTGGAGGCAAAAAAATTGAAAAATATATAAAATCTGTCGGGATTACAACTGGAAACTATACCTTTGGGCACAGATTTCTCGCCCCAGGTAGGATGACGATCTCAAGTTTTAACGATTATCTGGAACAGCTTGAAAAGAACTATATTATCTTAGACTTTTTCAAAAAGCGCGAATACATAGATAGAGAAATGACACAAAAAGCTGCGGCAATAGGCTTGCACCTGAGCATTGATGAAACACTCTTAGATGAAGTAGCGGGATTAGTTGAGTATCCATTTGTGCATATTGGCGCGATAGAAGAGAAATTTATGTCATTACCATCAATTGTTCTGTCAACTTCAATGAAGGTGCATCAAAAGTATTTCACGTTGACATATCCAGGAGCAGTCGTTGCTCCATTCTTTGCAACGGTAACGAATGTTCCTGGAACTGATGTAATGCATGAAGGGTTGGAGCGCGTTCTGCGGGCCAGACTCAGCGATGCAATGTTTTTCTATAAAGAAGATACTGATGCTACTTTGGAAGCATTTGCACAGCGATTATCTAATGTTGTGTTCCATGAGAAGCTTGGCTCTATGGCTCAAAAAGTGGATCGAATGATGTCTGTAGCAAACACGCGAGAAGAACATCGCACCATAGCTCTTTGCAAAGCAGACTTAATGTCGCAGATGGTAGGAGAATTCCCAGAATTGCAAGGGCTCATGGGGGAGATATATGCAAAAGTACAAGGAGAGGATCCAGAAGTTTGTCAAGCGATTAGAGAACATTATAAGCCTCTGGGAGCGAATGATAACTTGCCTGCGACGAAAACGGGTGCTCGAGTTGCGTTTTTTGACAAGCTGGATACTCTTGTTGGATTCTTGGGCGTCGGCATATATCCGACTGGGTCAAAAGATCCGTTTGCCCTGCGACGTGCTGCTCTTTGCATAGTCCGACTTCTCTGTGATTTTGGAGAAGATTTGCTTGACGGTGAAAGTTTAACGTGGTACGTCGAAACCTTGATGAATTCATATTCTGATCAAGGGGTAGCTTTAGATCCTGAAACAGTTAATGAGGTTGAAAAGTTCATTGTGGAGCGGTTGAAAGTATACATGACCGATAGGCTCGAAATAGCCTCTGAAGTTGTCGAATCAGTGATATCATCGTTCAGTAAGGTGGATTTTGATTACAAATTAGCTATATCTAAGGCTCAAAGGCTACACGAGTTATCTCAATTAGAGGATTTTCAGATTGTGAAAGAAGCATATAAGCGCGCTATTGGAGTGATAGGCGATTCTGATGTTGCAGAGGGCGTTTTAGAACCATTTGTAAATCCGGATATGCAATTACTTAAAGAGGACGTGGAAAGTTTGCAAAAAAGCACTAAAGAAAATTTTGAGTTGTTCGTAAAAGCTTCGAAATCCGTGTTGACCGCATGCGATAATGTTTTGATAAATGATCCAGATGAGGGGATTAAAACCCAAAATCTGCGGTTACTAAAAACTTACACTAATCTCATCCGCGAAAATATTGGGGAAATATAGACCCCTCAAAGAGGCGTAATCACTACGCCTCTTCGACTACTTTTGTCGAGAATTCGAATGCTTTTTGGACATCTTGCTGTTTGTAAAAACTGTAGATATGGAAATTGTCTTCTAAAATCTGTGCGGCGGGAAGAAGTCGCTCATCGTGCTTGTGATTTAACCGAATTTTGCTGACAAATTCATCTTTCTCATCAAAACCATACAAATGTGAGAATGCATCATTTATCGGTTCATATGCAAATTTATATGAACACTGCT
>CACYDS010000030.1 GCA_902773285.1 uncultured Pseudomonadota bacterium
GGTTTTGCAACCCCATATTATTTATGTTATTATATTTTTTATTTATGTTTATGTTATTAAATTTTTTTCCTATGTTAATATTAGTTTGGTTATCGGAGGTAGGAGGGGCAATTGTGTCTGGGATATATACACCATTTAGATTACTCTGCTTTGTCTCCATAGCATTTGTGCTGTCGATGTCACTGATTACGATTGTTGTTAAAGGAATTAACAACAGGTTGCTTAAAGTCTTTTTCATTTTCTAAATTCCAAATAAAAACTATCTCTGTTATCAGAATAACATTTTTTCCCCTCGATGTATATAATTTTTGTATGAATGTATAAGTTCATAACACATGAGACAAAAGTTGGCCTGTTGAGAAAAGAGATAATTCAGGGCGAGCGAATAGTAGCAGTTTAATATAAGATAAGGGGGCCATATCTATTGTTTGTTAGCCATAGGTTCTTTTAATCTATCTAAGGCTGTTTTCGCCTCATATCCTAGGGATCCTATACACTAAAATAAATCGCTATGCGTACCAGTGCGGATAAGTTCTAGATAGCTGTTATGAATTCTGTAAATCAATATCCAATCTGGGGCGATATGGCATTCTTTAATATCTCCTGCGACGCCTAGTAATTTATGATCATTGAATTTAGCAGATAATTTTTTCCCTTTAGATAGTAAATCAATAACGAAAAACATCTTTTTAAGATCTTTCCCTCGTTTCATTGCGGTTTTGCAGTCTTTTTTAAACTGAGTTGTATATTTTATACTAAGCATTCAGGGTTTCCAGTAACTCTGATGCATTTCGCGCTTCACCGTCAAATTTTCCGTTATCTGCATCTGCAATGGCGGTCAATGTGATCTTATTCGGCAATTTATTCACTTCAAATGGTAGTCCATTCTGGGAAAGCGCCTGCCGGATAAACAAATTCACAGCACTTGACATATCTATGCCTAAGTCGGCAAATAATCTCTGTGCTCGCTGTTTTACAATGCTATTCATCCTTATCGTAACACTCGAATCTGCTCTCATTGTCGTAACAATAAACACACTTCTATTTTAGATAGTATCGCACTTGTAAGTACAATGCAATAACAAAATACACAGTGTATAAGTTCATAACGTATGAGACAAAAGTTGGCTTGTTGAGAAAAGAGATAATTCAGGGCGAGCGAATAGTAGCAGTTTAAGATAAGATAAGGGGGCCATATCTAGTTGCCACTCCCCTGACAAGGACTAGCGAAGTTGAGAAAAATGTGCTACACTAGTGTTGGCTTGTGACATGGGGTCGCAAGTGAATTCTAGGCGAAGGAGTTTTTCCGATGTCCGGTTTTTCGGATTTTTGTGACTCTTTAGCCGTATTCTAATCGGAAAGGAAAAAGATAATGTCTACAAAATTTTCAATGCAAGATTTATTGGAAGCAGGAGTGCACTATGGTCACGTTACCAGAAAGTGGAACCCAAAGATGGCGCCGTATATTTTTGGTGAACGAAATGGCATACATATACTGGATCTCGAGCAAACTGTGCCTATGCTAGATGCAGCATTAAACGTTATCAGGGACGTTATAGCTGATTATGGTCGAGTGCTGTTTGTTGGAACAAAAATGCAGGCAACAGACAGAATAAAAGAAGCAGCAGAAAAATGCGGCCAATATTATGTCAATCACAGATGGCTTGGTGGAATGCTAACTAACTGGAAGACCATAAATCAATCGATAAAAAGATTAAAGGCACTTGAAGATAGAATAGCAAATCCAGTTGGTTTAACTAAAAAGGAAATTTTACAGCTGCAAAGAGAAAAGGGGAAGCTTGATTTGGATCTTGGTGGCATAAGAGAGATGGGCGGTCTTCCAGATTTGTTGATTGTGATTGATACCATTCGCGAATCGATAGCTGTCAAAGAGGCAACAAAATTGGGTATACCGATTGTTGCTATAGTCGACTCCAACTCTTCACCTGAAGAGATCTCCTATCCTATTCCTGGAAATGACGATGCTACAAAAGCAATCGATTTTTATTGCGAGTTGTTTTCAGGCGCCGTTCTTGAAGGTCTACAGAAGGGGATGCAAAAATCAGGAATTGATTTAGGAGCTTCTGAAAATATCGTAGATGAAGAACTCGAGAAGAAAAAAGCGGAAGATAAATAATTTTTTAAGGAGAATCGATTATGGAAATTACTGCACAATTAGTAAAACAGCTTCGGGATAAGACCGGGGCAGGAATGATGGATTGCAAAAAAGCTTTGATTGAAACTGATGGTGATATCCCCTCAGCTGAAGAATATTTGCGTAAGAAGGGATTGATGGATGCAGCTAAGAAATCGACCAGAACAGCTGCCGATGGCTTGGTGGCTGTAGCACTTTCTGCGGATCAAAAAACTGCAGCTATTGTTGAATTAAACTCAGAAACAGACTTCGTCGCTAGAAATGAGAAATTTCAAGAATTGGCTGCAGGCATAGCAAAAGTAGCCCTAAGAACTGAACATGTCTTGGACGAGAAGTTTTCGAGCGGAAAAACCGTTAAGGAAGAGATCGATCAATTGATTTCCTTAGTTGGCGAAAATATCACATTCAGAAGAGCTAAGAAAGTAATGGTAAGTCATGGAATCATATCCGCATATATCCATAATGCCGTAACGCCAGATATGGGAAAAATTGGTGTTTTGGTTGCGATGGAAGCTGATGGTAATGTTTGCACAGAAAAGACTGGAGCATTAGGCAAGAAGATAGCTATGCACATTGCTGCAGCAAATCCGACATATCTATGTCCGAAGTGTGTTCCACAAGAAATCTTGGATAAAGAGCGGGAAATCGCAATTGCTCAAGCAAAGGAAATTGGAAAACCGGATGATGTTGCAGCCAAAATAGCTGAAGGGCGCGTCAAAAAATTCTTAGCAGAAAACACATTAGTTGAGCAGATATTTGTCATAGATGGAAAAACAAAAGTCCAGGAAGTTGTAGATAAATTTAACAAGGAAAATGGATTTAACGTCAAAATAGCTGAATTTACAAAGTTTGTTCTTGGAGAAGGTATTGAAAAGAAGGAAACCAATTTTGCGGAAGAAGTGGCTTCATTCATGAAATAACGAAACAGGTCGGGAAAGCCCGACCTGACTTAAATGTGTAAAAAATAAATAACTTTGTGAACATTCGAAGTAGTAAGTTGTTATATAATAGTTTTGCAAAAAAAGATTTTTTGGTAATTTCTGGTGGAAAGTAATTTAGCTTCAAAAATTCGTATTTTTGGTGAAGAAAAAATTTTAACAGTTACAGAATTGTCTCGAGCGATTAAGGGCACTGTTGAAGAAAATTTTCATTCATTAAAAATTCAAGGAGAAGTTTCTGGATTGAAATTTCATTCGTCGGGGCATACTTACTTTTCGTTGAAAGATAATGACTCCATTATAAACGCAGTATGTTGGCGCGGAACCAAGATTAGTATCGTTCTAGAAGAAGGCATGGAAATTGTTACCAAGGGACGAGTTACGACGTATCCAGGGCGCTCAACATACCAATTTATCGTCGAGGAAGCAAATATAGCCGGAGAAGGGGCTTGGTTAAAGATATTTAATGAACGCAAAAAGCTTTATGAATCAATGGGATATTTTGCAAATAAGCGTCCCATTCCAAAATTTCCACAACTCATTGGTATTGTCACGTCAAAAACCGGAGCAGTTCTTCAGGATATGGAAAATCGCCTAAAAGATCGTTATCCATTTTGTAAAGTTCTTGTTTGGTCGACAAACGTTCAGGGAGCCGGCGCGGCAGAGCAGATTGCTTCGGCCGTTCGTGGTTTTAATTTTATGACCGTCAAGCCAGATTTGCTGATTGTAGCACGGGGTGGTGGTAGCATAGAAGATTTATGGGCTTTTAATGAGGAAGTTGTTGTAAAATCCGTCTTTGAAAGCAAAATTCCTGTAATATCTGGCGTCGGACATGAGCCAGATTGGACACTTATTGACTTCGCCGCAGACCTACGTGCACCAACGCCAACTGCAGCAATTGAGTGCGCAACACCGGTTTTGTCTGAAGTGAAATTGCAAATCTCAGATTTTGGTAGTCGCATGAGGCGATCGATGTTTCGCATAGTTCAAGAACAAACTCTACGACTCACTTCATTTGCTCGCTATCTATCATCATCGCAAAATTTTATTATCAGCATTGTGCAGCAGTTTGACGATAAGGCAGAAAGATTTATATCGGCAATGCAGAATTTTTTGAATAATGCAGAATTATCGCTCAAGGCTAAACGACTTATTAACCCGAATAGTTATCTGAATTTTAAATTGCAGCAATATATATCATTTCGTCAGGTGTTTGACAAATTGATAACGAATTATTTGTTCCCATATCTGGATAAATTAGATACATTTGGTATTCGGCTAGAGCAGGCATCATTTAAGAAAATCCTATCTAAGGGGTTTTGCTTTATAACAGATAATTCCGGCAAGACCATTGAAACCAGGAAGCATCTTGAAAGCATTCATAATACTGATGTTGTTATCCACTTCCAAGATGGCATTTTCCCAGTACGCCGGCAGTAATACGCCGATTGTTATTCCGTGACAAGAATGGTGGGCGTGGCCTATCTGGCGCTTCAGATAATCTGCGCTGCCAAGGCACAACATAAACCTACCAGCTTTAAGCTGGTAGGCTATCTGCTCAACTAATCAGTTGTGGCATACACAGATTATATTAAACGCGATGTTTACGGCATTATATTGCACCACCTTAACTAATCATTATTTTGCATCACTTCCTCAATCCATTCGGCAATTTTAACTCTATCACAATGAAGATCAATTATCTTGCCCTTAATCTCATCTTCGTTCTTGAAGCTTGATATACCATACTCGCCCTCATACTCATTGTACAAGTTGTTAACTTTATTTCTGATACCATTCGCGCAATTGTTAACCTGCTCCTCATAAGTCGATCCAGCAGATTTCTCAATTTCAGATTTATAATTTTCATCGCCATAAAACCTTTGCGCCAGAATAGTTTGTACTTTCCACTTGGCTTCACTACCTTTTTCTTGAAATAGGAGTTTAACAACTTCTGCACCAGCTCCTTTGATCTTATCGCTCATACAATAGTCTTCATACAATGTCAAGCAATCTTTACAGGCTTTCTTATATTTTTGAATAGCTTCTTGATTATCGTTAAATGATAATAATTCGTTCAACACCATTGCATCATCATCATAAATGCCGTATTCCATTATTTCTTCAGCAACATTAAGGAATTTTGTATAAGCCTCAGCTCCATTTTCATTCCAATTGTGCTTCAAGAGCCGATTGACAAATTTTTGAAGTTCTGTGAAATCAGATATGTTAGTATTTTCGCGAGCATAAAAAACTTTGGCACAATAATCATTAAGGACCCCAAGTATATATTTATACTCTTTCGTTGTATAGTGTTCATTCTCTTGTTTTAAATTGTAGCAGTAGAGGAGTATTTCATCATCGCTGCCGTATATCTGCTGTATTATATTCAGATTCTTGAGTTTTTGGAGAATCTGCAAACTTTTGTCGTAATCATTCCCCAAACAATCTTTTGCTCGTAACATATTACGAACTTTAAGCCACTGTTTCTCAAAGTTGTTCTCTAACAATTTGTTCATCCTACTAACATCAAAGCCCTTAATATCCAGCGCATATTTTTTTGGAAGTTCATTCCGCAATGCATCCTTCCAGCTGTTCGGATAGGCAACGAACTCAAGTCCCACCACTGCATTCTGCGATCTGTTCGGTACAAATTTCAGCAGCCCTGATGTCTTTGTAGTAGGCAATGACTCATAATTATCTTCAAATTTAGTTTCTTTATTCATCGGAATGAAATCCAGTTTCGGCTTGATTGGCTTGTAAGTATCATTCTGATCTGCTGGAAAGGAAATACGGAACTGCAATTGTGCTGCTGCTTCTTCCGGAGCTTGATAAGAGGGAACTATCTTATTGTTGTTATATATATTGAATGACGCATTCGTTGGAATCACGTTTGTGTAATTGATCAACAAAATATTCTCTTTATTCTCTTTTGACAATGCAGTATTAACCGCATTTTGAGCA
>CACYDS010000031.1 GCA_902773285.1 uncultured Pseudomonadota bacterium
AAACTTATGTAGACCTTCTTTAGCTACAACATCACTCGAAATAGAGGCAAATATAGCTATAGTATTAACTAATAGCCCCCCCCCGAAAACATAACTTTTACTTATCATCTTCTTTTCCTTTCATATAAAAACCACTGGGAACAACCCCACCTAATAAATAGATTACCACAGTTTTGATGAATATGCAGCAATAAGGATAAATGACTCCCGGATCAGCTAAAGGGACTAGTTAAGCTACCGGGACCCGGAGGGGGCGGTTGAAAGAGTTGATGCAGGATAAATACCTAAAAGAGCTCAGGTATTTCAAAAAAGAGGATATACACACTAGCGATATAATCTGAGCCACAAGATTTCCACTAATGTGGGATGCTGACACCAAATAACCCCCGGGTTTTTAATTGCATTTGCTAATGTGAAATTCTTTCTTATCTGTTGGACTGTTAGCTTGAAAGCTGTCTGCGCGTTTGCTACCATATCCCCTAGAGGAAATGATTGGAGCGATAACTTGGCATCATTAGAGCACTTAGATAGCGGAATAGCAGTCGCAACGGATACTATCGACAGCTTTGAGACGGTATCATTGGGACTGTTTGTGAATATTGGTTCTGTCAATGAAAGTGCTGAACAGAACGGACTGTCTCATTTTCTTGAACACATGGCTTTTAAGGGGACAACAACACGCACAGCTTTACAGATATCGTATGCTATCGAGTCTGTTGGCGGATACATAAATGCCTATACAGGCAAAGAAATTACAGCGTTTCATGCAAAAGTTTTGAAAGAAAATGTAAAGCTAGCTTTGGATATCATAACAGATATTGTTCAAAATTCTGTTTTTGATAAACAAGAATTTATAAAGGAGCAAGGCGTAATTATTCAGGAGATAAGACAACTAAATGATACCCCGGATGATTACGTTTTTGACATGTTTCAGGCTCAGTGTTATGAAAGCGAAAGACTTGGAACGCAAATTTTAGGTAGTGAAGACGATATTTTGAAATACAAGCCACAGGATCTAGACACATATCTAAAAACAAAATATTCAACGGATAAAATAATTTTAGCTGCCAGTGGCAAAATTGAGCATAATGCTTTCATGGACTTAGCTAATAACTTTACTGCTGGTATGAAAAAATTCGCTGTAGATCCAGTAGAAAAGCAATGTTATAAAGGCGGTTTCTCATTTAAGCAAAAAGCACTGGAACAAACTCATTTGATTTTTGGATTTGAAGGTGTAAGTCATTCAAGTGATGACAAATTTGCTCTATCCGTATTATCGGCGATACTTGGTGGCGGAATGTCTTCACGACTATTTCAGGAAATAAGGGAAAAGCGAGGTTTGGTATATTCAGTGTTCTCATTCTGTTCTAATTACCGAGATTCAGGTACGTTCGGAGTATATGCTGCCTGCGACGATAGTAAAGTCGAGGAAGTCTTAAAAATATCTTTAGCGGAATTTGAGAAAATACAACGTGATATTAAAGAAACCGAACTCAATAAGGCCAAAATGCAATTAAGAGCATCTCTGTTAATGGGATTAGAAAGTTCGTCTACCAGAATGGAAAGAATAGCGAATCAATACATCAATCATGGATCGATAATTCCGCTAAAAGAAATTGTTTCAAAAATAGACGCAATCTCTATCGAATCCCTAAAACTAGTTGCGCAAAAAATCTTTGCTAGCAAACCAACCCTAGCTTTAATAGGAAAAGGGCGATGCGCGGAGAAATTGAATGAATACGTATAAAAGATTCCTTTGCATCGCGACAGTATTTTTTATTGGATGTGCCACACGCACCCCAGTTGGCCCAGTACATATGTCGAATAAGACATATTTTTGCAGAGGGGAATGGCATCACCCGCAAAATTATTACGAGTATGACGAAGTTGGAATAGCGTCTTGGTATGGTGATGATTTTCATGGCAAGGCAAAAGCCAGCGGTGAGCGATTTAATAAAATGGGGCTGACTGCGGCGCATAAAACCCTTCCAATACCATCAGTCGTAAAAGTGACAAGTTACAAAACAGGAAAATCAATTATTGTTGTCGTTGACGATCGAGGACCTTTTGTCTATCGCGGCAGAATAATTGATCTTTCATATAAAGCCGCGAAAGCTTTAGGAATACACAACATGAAACCATCAGCCGTAAGAGTTCAGACATTGGTTTCTGACAGTCTTAAGCTGTCACAGTATATCGGATGGAATTGCAAAAACAAGAAGGACATATACGGACGCTCTTGGGCCGAGGTATATTTTCAGGAGATTAGAAAAGATGGAAACACCATTTATACCGAGCCCAAAATAGAGATCAAAAAAAATAAATCGAAAAAACTTCATCCCCAAAAAAGAGCGCACACTTTAGGAAAGTGTTTGAAGGAAATATAGTTGACTTGACTATTCATATAGGAGGATAATAAGAGTATACGTGAGGATGCAGAGGCGCTGATGGTCAAGAACGCTAAAAAGGTATTTAAAGTTTTATCAGTATTTTGTTGTCTTCTGTGCAATCTCGCCATCGCGACCGCTTTGA
This sequence comes from uncultured Pseudomonadota bacterium, assembly GCA_902773285.1. Taxonomy (GTDB): domain Bacteria; phylum Pseudomonadota; class Alphaproteobacteria; order RUG11792; family RUG11792; genus RUG11420. Next base: position 2,533 of record CACYDS010000031.1, read on the forward strand.
CTAGAACCACAGAAGCTGAAAAAGTATCACGCCTGGTTCTGATAACTAGCTTTCCAGAAAAGTTTAACGCGAACGGGAAATTAATCAGAAAAAATAAGGTGTTTCCTTTGCAAACATTAAGCAAGACTGATATCGATGCGATAGCAGAAATGCCAAAAGAAACAGCCACAAAGACACTAGAAAGAATATGCGACACATACATAGAAAATCCTTTGGATGAAACAAATGAGCTGTTGTATTTATTAAATTGCCGGAAACAAAAAGATGATCGGATACTAATAGATAGGACAACAAACGGGTTTAAGATATCAGAGAATTACAATGTTTCTCCCCTCAAATTATTTTTTATTGGAATTGTATCGAATGACATAGATTTGACTTGTACGAATGTAATTGAGCAAAATAGCTTTGTTCAAAACATAATCGAAGATTATACCAACGCCATTATTGGAAAAATGCCAATAAAAATTGTTGAAAACTATTCAGACATTTGCTTGAATTTGCTGACATCAGAAATAAAAGCATCTATGAATCAACTAGGAAGAGTTTCCCAAATCGATATGACTTTTTTCTTGAACTCAGTGTTCTCCTATAAGGATACAATCAATAAATATTTAGTGTCAGCTTACAACACGGAAGTAATATTAGCTTATAATTTGATATACAACTATCTATATATGGCATTGGATTTCGCGACTAGTCGTGGGTTAAGTCAATTGAAGAATCTAGTAAAACTAAATAAAAATGTAATGAACGCGCATGAGAAACACGAATTATCTAGTTCGGAAGACCAATCCTTGAAAAAGTTTTTTAATAGGTATAAAAAGGGCGACGGTTACGACAAAGGATTGAACGCGCTAAATACCCTATTAAATGTAATGGATAAGCTATCCATATTTGACATTTCAAATGGCTTTGTCTTGCATAAGATTGAAAGCAACATGTGTGCTTCGATGCTGAACAAAATGGAACTTTTAACAGAAGAGATCAAAAGATTGTTTCTGTGTTTGAGCAAATTATTGCTGTATAAAAATAACTAACTCTTTGAGATTTTCTAAAGGTATCTTTAAAGCAAATGTTTTACAAGAAGGATTTTTAAAAAATTTCCAAAGACATAATCATTAGCCCCGCAATAACACAAATGAGCAAAACGAACTTGTTTAAAATCCTTATGTATGGACGTTGTATTTTAGCCTTCAAAAAGAGGTATGTCGGCAAAAGTATAGCTATGACAACCAATATTGCCCCAGCGAATGATAAAGTTTTTATAAAAGCATTAGGGACAATTGTAGATATGATATATGCGGGAAATATTGTAGCAATGGTAGCGATGAGCCTGGGATGCTTTATTTTGTACTGTAGCTTTAAAGCATAGGATTCCGTCAGCCCCAGGCCGACTCCTATTATCGATGTTAGAATGGTACAGATAGAAAGCCACCAGATTATAACTTGTAACTTAGAAAACCTGAATATAACAGATAGCTCTTGAATTAAATCTCCTACTTCTACTTTTCCATTTACCATACGCTCGAAAAACTCATAATTTGATTTGCAAATAACACATAGAACCCCACAAGTCCAAATCATATAAACAACCATAGGAATAATACTTCCATAAAAAAATGCTCGTTTTAGCATTTTTACGTCTTTTCCGCAATAATCTCTTAGGGAATGGAAAATGACCTGATAACCAAATGAAGTGAAGACAATAGTCGCTATTGCAGAAATATTACTAACATCTGGGACTACACTCCATGGTGCATATGAATAGTCAATACAATTTACAATTTTTGCGATTAGTATAAGGAATAGTCCCAAGAAACTAATAAATGCAATATTGTTGAGTTTTGATACAATACGAGTTGGGCACAACAATGCAATGATAATGCAAATACTCAAAATTGTATGCATAATGAAGGTAGAGAATTCTGTTCCGATCAATTTTTGAATTATTGATGACCCGCCATATATGTATGCGGCCAGTAGAGCGTAAGAAAGTAACTTTACACTGATATCTCCCGTCATCTCCGCTATTTTACCAGAGAATTTTCTCCCCAATAAGCCCAAAGAAAGTCCGTGTTCAGAATGAAGATTTAGTTCAACACTCACAAGCGATGGATAATATGTCAGAAACCACGCTGCTAGCATTACAACGAGGCTTGGGACAACCCCAAGTTTAGCTAAGGCTATCGGCAATGCCAACATTCCTGCGCCAATGCAAGTTCCAGCAACTAATAAAATAGACGTAATCTGCTTATTCATTTCTTCCTCATAAAAAAATAACTAGAAAATTATTTTGGAGATCAAATTGTGACAACATATTCTAACTAGCTTCTCTGGAAGCCAGTAAATCGAAAAAATCCTGACATGGAGAAAAAACAATACAACATATTGAAAACTTTCATGCGTCATTCTCCTGTCAAAAAACTCTTCTCATATCTTACCAAATTTAATCAGCCACGTCAATAAAAAAACAAAACGTCCAAGTTCAAACAGATGCGAGATAAGATGCGTCTCCTGCCGCACATCTATATTATTTGCTAGCTTTGAATTACCTCACGCTCTCTCGGGCATTTTCTGTCTTATTGGTTGAGAACTTATACAGATAAAGCTTATCATGATGAAGTAATA
>CACYDS010000032.1 GCA_902773285.1 uncultured Pseudomonadota bacterium
GGTGCCGATTGGGAGACTCGAACTCTCGACCTACTGATTACAAATCAGTTGCTCTACCAACTGAGCTAAATCGGCACAATGGGGCGAATAATCGGAGTCGAACCGATGACCTCTAGAGCCACAATCTAGCGCTCTAACCAACTGAGCTACATTCGCCATACAACATCATCATTTTCCCATCTCTTAAATATAACGTCAATTATTTTTTAAAACCGCAGTTTTTCTTAAAATGTTGTAATAAGTCTCTAAATTATATCTTTTCTTCCAGAAGTTGGTTGCCAAGATGCAAGTAATTCTTTTGAAGAAGCAGATATCATATGCATTTTGATAAACGAATTTATAGAAACTATATCGGAAAGATATTCGTTTATGACCGCACAGATAATATAACTAAATGCAACATTTTCCTCATCGACTTCGATTGTTATGTCTTTGCCTTTGACAAAACCACGCCATGCGTCAGCGCCAAAACGCAACACAGTATCTTCGATATTGATGGATTTGATCCCATTGAACAATTCATAAACTTTTCTTTCATTTCCTGCGGAAAATATTTCTGCAATTTTCCGTATTGAGCAGAGTAAAGTTTCAGCACTTGCAATACTAAGATGCGTTGAGCTGAGTTGTGCAATCAAATTCCAAAGCGTGGTTGTTCCTTCAATAAGGGATATAGGTTCGGTTGTTTTATGTAGCATTATTGCATAATATCCGGCCGTTTCTAGATCATCCACATAAAATTTTGATAATACAGGTATACTACTAGTATCATTCCGGTTTGTGCATAGAGTTTTCGCATACACAACATCCGCATAAATATTATGTGGATTCATTTTTGTATCCACGAGAGAAATGTATACGTCATACCCGCTCAAATTTCTAATTTCAGATGATTCTTTGGAATATAGCCAATATAAATTGTGAACAACATTTGTATCTGAATCGACTGTTAATGAAAAATAAGGCTGGATGATTTCGTCATCCTTAGTCTCGTTATTTATGATATGCAATTCTGAAATCGAGTGAATTTCAAGTGCTTTATCTCTAGCTTGATCTGCAAGTAGTAAATACTTCGGTTGCGTTCCGTCAAACCTAAATGGATCGGAAGTAATTGGAAACAAATTAACGATAGGAGTAGCATTCAGAATTATAGAATCGTTATTTACCACCTGAAATAAGGCATCATCTGATACTTTAACATCAATAATCAATGATAATTCACCAATATTTTTTATTCCGCTTTCTGTCAGTAGTTTTCCTAAATTAACAATTCGGAAAAACATAAATTTTTTCTTAAAATGCAAAACTTCCTGAAAAAGTTGAAAACAATTTGTTGAATATGGAGACACAGGACAAACCATTTCATCAGGAGAAAATCCACAGGGCAATATATTTTTTAAATCCAAATTAAGCTGTTGATTATTTACTCTAACGAATACAGCTCGTTTTGGGTTTGAAAAAATTGATTCATATAATATCAGGGCGTTTCCGGTAATATCTGAATTTATGTAAAATAACAAATCGTCTATTTGCAATTGCTCTATAGGAACAGAATTAGTTTTAATTTTTAACTCAAGACACCATCCATCATCTCCTCCAGTTTGTTTGGAAACTTTTAAAAAGCTAATTTGATTAATGGAAATTGGATATATTACAAGAGGATAAAGCGTTCTAAATTGACACTCCATTCCGCTTTTCGATTTTACAAAAAGATTTGTTCCTTTGTTTATTCTGATGGGACTAGATAGCTCAACATTATTTTCAGATTCAAATTTGACAACACTGCAAGGAGGAAATACGTTAATTAAATTTGGATACAAAGCAGAAAGCAGATGAAATGCTATATTTTGAGCGTTGTCGTCAATTCTTTGCGCCAATTTTGCTGACATAAAGGCGACTGATTCGATCAATCTCTCGGTGTAAGGATCCGTAGATTCACCATCTTTTATATCTAACTTACCAGCTATTTCTGGGTGCTGTTTGGCAAATTCTCCACCTTTTTTCCTCAGCGAAAGCAACTCATTCTGATAATATTTTAAAAAAGTCTTCATGAACTTGGTCTCGAATTAGCTATAAAACTAGATACTGATGCGATATGCACTAAGAAAATAGTACTATCGTTAACGTAAAATTAATATTTTTTTTTTAGAATTTCCTGTAGGAAGATTGAATGTGAACATATCACTTGGGGGAATTGTGATTACTAATCTAAAAAAAGTTTTATCCTTATCCGGCGGAATTTTAATCGAGATAGGAATGAATTCTGTCTGCTTTGCGACCGAAACGAGCACTGCATCTAATGTGTTAAGTAATTTGCTAACGACAACCGCTGAAGCTATTACGCCCAAGCAAAATCAAGCGACACCAGCGACACCTCCGCCGGCAGAAAGCGCGTCTAGTGCCGATGCAACGGCGTTACCAACGTTTGATGAATCTGCCGCTGGAGGATCCGCTGCGCCAGCCACACCAGCTGCGCCAGAAGGATCCGCGAGTGCCAAACCAGTTCCGGCGACGACACCACAACCTAGTGCACTTCCTCAACCAGCTACGCCGTCTGCTACAACGCTTGTAGCAACGCAACCAACCACTACAGTAGTCACAACGGAAGCATCAGTTCCACCAGTAGCGGCAGCGCCCAGCGAGACACCGGTAGTAGCTACACCTAGTGGAACACCTGCAATAGCCGTCTCTGAACAAGTCGCGCCTGTACAGGCGGCACCAGAACCTACTTCCACTACCTCGCAGCCAACTCAAGTGGTTGTTGAGCAGAAAAAAAAAGTAGGCTTTTTAAGCCAAAATGGAATGGTACTAATTGCTCCTGACGATATGGTTTTTCCTAATGAAATGCAAGATGGAGGAATGTACTTTTTCTCACGCGATATCGATGCTTTAAAGAAAAAAATAACCGCAGGAGAAATGGCTTTGCCAATGCAACAGGCCTTAACAGCGCCAACACCAGCACCAGTACCAGTACCAGCGCTGGCGCCTGCAATCCCTCAGACAAATACTGTAATAACAGCGCCCGCTTCGCAAATTAGTGCTGCTTTACAACCTCAAGTAGCTGCAGCCCCCACTGCCGCGCCTGGGATTCCAGCTATGGTGCAATCTCAAGTTCCTGTGCCACAAAACGATTGTCAAGGATGTCATGTATGGCTTAAGACAACAATATAAGCAAGAACGCTCATGGATTTTCACCGCCATTCGTGTCCATGGGCGTTATCTCATGTAAATTTCAGTCCTTTACAGGACGACTCTTTTCAAAAAGATAAAACAATAACTTTATGAATCCAAAACATTCAATAAACTCATAACATTCTCGGGGATTGTCAAACAAAATAACGAGAAAGTTCTCTGCTATGCAGAAAGAGGGCTATTGAGAGCTCTAACATTAACGCAGATTTGCTGTAACACTTTGTTTTTCTGGGCAAGCTGGCTAAATAATTTTCAGCCAAATGGGGCTCGGATTTGTTGACTATGTGCTTTATATCCGCGTTCATACCCAGCTCTTCGTCGTACGAAAAATCCCCATCAGGACAGACAATTTTTAGATTAAGTTTCTTAAACTGAGGTTTTTCCTTGTCCTAATTCAAATGAAATATCAACAGCAGTCAGTACTCGTGTTGATACTTCGGACGATTTTCAACTTATTGAAAAACTAGATTTTCTTATTTGGCGAAGCTGGATATATGTAATTGATGGTTTATTATTTAAATCCGACAGAA
>CACYDS010000033.1 GCA_902773285.1 uncultured Pseudomonadota bacterium
CTTGCAAACTTCTAGCACCGTTTGTCCATCCAATCTCAGCTTCTTCAAGAACTATCATACTTTTTATTTATCTAGTTGCCAATCCCACCTACAGGTAATTGACAATATGTGCAATTTTTTTTAACATTATCGAGGTTACTGCAAGATAAAATTGGTACCAGATAAAATTGGTATTAGTGATTTTATTTCATCTATCTTTTTATTCCACTATTTGAGTTTCTGAAGCAATTCTATAAGCTCGTCATCAAATCGTTTTCGGATTATTTTTGCAGGGTTTCCGGCGACTATTACGTATGGTGCCAAATCGTGAGTAACCGTGCTATTTAGTCCAGTCCAATAATCACACCATCTAATATATGAACCCCAGGAAGTATTGTTGAATTTTGACCAACTCAAACATCGTTTCCGATCAGAGCGTTGCCTTTGAATGGCATTTCTGATGCTGGTGGAATTTGCTGTTCCCAGCTATCAAAGATATAAAATGGATATGTTGATATTGCATTCATACGATGATTTGCCCCATTTAAAACGAAATTTACACCAGCAGCAATTTGGCACAATTTACCGATAATCAAACTTATCGCCAACAAAATCATAGTGATGCCTCACATGATTTTCAAAATCAACATCTCCAAAATACGTATAATCTCCCACGATGAGATTTGGATTTTTAATTGTTGGCTTCACGTAAGTGAATGTGTCTAATCCATCTATTGGAAATACAACATTTGGATTAAGAGCATTTTTCATACTGAATTCAATTATTAAAACTTCTGTGTATATTATAATTGAATGAAGAGTTGGGTGAAGCCCGAGTTATGTTGAGTAAGTCTGATATTGAAGAAATTTTCGAACGATTAAAACAAGAAAATCCAAATCCGACAAGCGAACTTGCTGCGCATAACGATTTTACATTTGCGGTGGCTGTTTTACTTTCAGCTCAGACAACAGATAAAATGGTCAACAAAGTAACGAAGGAACTATTTGCGGTTGCAGATACTCCAGAAAAAATGTTAAGGCTTGGAATTGATAAGTTGAAAGAATACATACACCCTTTGGGATTTTTTAATAGTAAAGCAAAAAATGTGATCGCGTTGTCGAGAGTGTTGCTTGAAAAATATAATTCACAAATACCTACAACGCGAGACGAATTAGAACAACTGCCTGGAATTGGACGAAAATCTGCAAACGTGATCGCAAATAGGTTGTTTGGAGCCAATACAATTGCTGTAGACACACACGTTTTGCGAGTATCGAAACGTTTGGGATTGAGTGACTCAACTAAGCCTGTCGGAGTAGAACGAGATTTGTTGATGAATGTTTCATTGAAATATCACAAAAATACTAGCGATTGGCTAGTGCTTCACGGACGGTATATTTGCACCGCTAAAAAGCCCATGTGTTCCGAATGTTGCCTATTCGATTTGTGCGAAAAAGCAAATACATGAAACAAATAATTTTCGCCGCTTTCGTTAAAGTTAATTTAAAATTTTTGATTTAATTTTGAGGAAATTTTGAACAAAATTAAGCAAAATATGCAACTTGTATGATACAATCGCTCCAATGGTTGTTTTTTTAATCTAAATATCTTATGAAAATCATACTAGCATTCGTCATGGCAATCAGCTTACCTGTCACTTTGTGCAGTACAGCATTTGCTTCTTCAAAAGATTCAGATCCCCTTATTCTAACAACAGATCAATTTTCAGAACTCGTTTTGACGGGAAACGTTATAAAGCCAGTACTTAGTTCTACAAAAAATGCCAGCCGAACGGCCTACGACATTGCGCTGAGTATTAACTCTAAAAATCAATTATTTTGGATTAGTACAGATTCTTTGATTGTGGACGAGAATGAGTCCCTGCATCCAATTAAGGCATTGCAACCCGCCCATATAATTGATGGGATCTTATTGATTGTTGACTATGCTAGAGAGATGTTGCCAAACACACACAAACTCCGAGTAACAAATGGAGTTGACAATCTAATAGAAATGGTGTGGATTCGACAATTCTATGTTACAGGGGATACTGTAACAATATTCAAGTATCCCAGATTCCCAATTGTGTTTAGAACATCAGAGGCTGAAGATCTATCTTTGTTGCATCTCACATATGTGTTCAATTCTGCTTCCGCAGAACTGATTGCACAAGGACAAGCTCGGAAGTTAAATGCCGAGAGCTTTAAATTCCTTACGAACGAATTAATGCAAGTCCCTGACAGAATACCTCAGGATTTTTGCGAATTGATAAAAGTAATCAATAAGGAACCGAAATGGAAACTCGATAATGACCCGCGTGCTTTTACGCTAGATAAGGAAAAATTATTCTATACAGTAAAGCGCCTATACGAAGCTCATGGCGATTTTAATTATCAATCTTTCTTCAAAGAAATTTTGAAAATAGATAAGAAATTAACAGAAGTGTATAACAGTGCGACAACAAATTCTGTAAAGAAAGTCAATAAACAACGCGCTGCAAAAATTAAGCAAATCCTATCTCAGAAACAGAATATAGAACAACGATATAATATGGCTAAAGCTTTGCTTTTGGACGTATTTTACTATGTAGAAGAGCCGCTATTTGATACATCAACAAATATAAAATTGACTATAAGAGACGTAAGTGCTGTTTTGTATACAAAATACGGCCAAATGGCTCGTTTGGTGGAACACATGCAGCCACACGTCAAATCAGAGAACGAAAAGATACCATTGGTCCCAGGAAAGTCACTTTTTGTATTAAGATCCGATGTAAAGATAGAAGAATTGTACAAAGCATTGTGCAATTCCATCATAGATGATGTGTTCATCATTGGCGGCTCCAAACAACCGAATAAAGCATATGAAGTCGATGATGTTACAGTGACTGATTGGACTGGTCATGAAGACAAAAGCACAATAACAATTACAATAACTCCGACTGGTGAGAATATTAAGAAGCTAATGAAAAAAATGCTGTCTACTGATGGAATGGGAAACATAGACAGTACTAGCCAAATAATATGTGTTTTGCATGAGGAGGGTGGATCATTTGATCTGAAGACTATTTATCCGACAAAGGGTAAAAAAGGTATATCCAATATCCATGAGGATAAAGAGGCAATTTACAAACTTTACGATACGACATTCTTACCGGATCGTCTTCAATTAAAAAATAGATATGGAACTCGCATATTAGGCAGAATCGAGTCATGAACTATTAATGAATATTCGTGAGGAGAGATCTAACTAGCTGATTTTAGTATCGCTATCTCGTCTCTATATTTCGCAGCTTCCTCAAAAAGCAAATTTTCAGCTGCCTCCAGCATTTGCTTTTCGAGTTGTGCAATTTGCTTTTTGGTATCTTTAGTTTCCCCATTTGTCTTTTCTTGTTTCTTTGAAACAGGTATGACATTGGCTTTTGAAATCGATTTTGGTGTTATGCCGTGATCAATATTGTATGCATTCTGTATCTTCCGGCGCCGCTCCGTTTCATCAAGGGCTTCTTTCATGGATTTTGTTATTTTATCAGCATATAAAATAACACGTCCTTCAGTATTCCTGGCTGCTCTACCAATCGTCTGTATTAAAGCCGTTTTGGAGCGTAAATATCCTTCTTTATCGGCATCCAAAATTGCTATCAGTGCGCATTCGGGTATATCCAAGCCTTCGCGCAACAAATTTATGCCGACCAAAACGTTGAACTCTCCAGCTTTCAATGCACGTATAATTTCGATACGGTCTAAAGTATCCGTATCCGAATGCATATATGTCACGTTTATTCCATTTTCCGAAAGATATTCGGTCAGATGTTCCGCCATTTTTTTAGTCAGAGTTGTAATAAGTGTTCTGAATCCATTTCGGGTTGTCTCCTGAATTTGAAACATCAGATCATCAATTTGATTTTCCGTTGGCTTAACTTCACACACTGGATCGAGTATTCCAGTTGGCCGTATTAGCTGTTCCACTATATGGTTTCTGCCAGCTCTAGCTATTTCGAACTCACCAGGTGTTGCTGATAAAAATATCGTTGAAGGTCTGAAAAAATCCCACTCTTCGAATTTTAAAGGACGGTTATCCATGCACGAAGGCAATCTAAAACCATAATCTGAGAGGTTTTGTTTCCGTGAGCGGTCTCCCAAAAACATACCGCGAATTTGAGGCACTGTCACATGACTCTCGTCAACAATCAAAATTGCATCTTCTGGCAAGTATTCCAGAAGTGTTGGTGGCGGTTCTCCAGGTTTTCTGCCCGTCAAATATCGCGAATAATTCTCAATTCCAGAACAAGTTCCTGTCGTTCTCATCATTTCTATATCAAACAATACTCGCTGTTCCAGGCGTTGTTTCTCCAATAATTTGCCATCACGCTCTAGCTCTTTTAATCGAATATATAAATCTTTTTCGATTTCAACGATTGCACGATTTATAACATCAACTGTTGCGACGTAGTGAGAATTTGAAAAAATCTTTACCTCGCCAAGCTTGCAAACTTTTTTCATCGATGGATATTCGATTTCAGTAATTTCCTCTATCTCATCGCCAAAAAAACTGACTTTCCAAAATGAATCAGATTTATGCGCAGGGAAAATTTCGATACTTTCTCCAGTTGATCTGAAAATACCGCGTTTAAACTCAAGGTCATTACGCTGATATTGCAAATCCGCCAACTGTCGACAGAGCTTCTGTGGCGAAATATGTGTGCCTATTTTTAGCGTCATAATAACGTCTGTATAACTTTCGATAGCGCCGATACCATATATACACGAAACGCTGGCAACTATTATCACATCATGACGTTCCAACAAAGAGCGCGTCGCTGAGTGACGCATTCTATCTATTTCCTCATTTATCGATGAAGTCTTTTCTATATACGTATCCGAATGCGCGACGTATGCCTCTGGTTGGTAATAGTCATAATATGACACAAAATACTCAACTGCATTGTTCGGGAAAAACGATTTCATTTCTGAATAAATTTGTGCAGCTAAAGTTTTGTTGTGCGTCATTATCAAAGTTGGACGGTTCAGATTTTGTATGACATTCGCTACAGTAAAAGTCTTTCCAGATCCAGTGACACCGACAAGCACCTGATCATTTACTTTGTGCTGAACGCCTTTTGTTAAAAATTCGATAGCTTTCCCCTGATCTCCTGCAGGTTTATATTCGGAAATCAGCTGAAAATCCATATTTATTTTTCTCTAAAAATAATTCGTCCCTTATCGAGGTCGTATGGGGTCATTTCAACTTTGACCTTGTCACCCATTAAAATCCTTATGCGATTTTTTTTCATCTTTCCTGAAGCGTGAGCCAAAATTTTATGCCCGTTTTCAAGCTCCACTCTGAACATCGTATTTGGCAAAACTTCAGTTACCAAACCATTAAATTCAACCAAATCTTCTTTGGACATATAAAACAAAAATGAACTTCCTATTCAATGATTCTATCATATTTCTGACAGCCAACCCCAGAGTTTTTGTATGCGCCAGAGGAGAGAGGTAAGATAATGCCAAACGTCGTCTGCTTTTTGCATTCGTATCAGACCTTTCTGCACAGTTTGGTTAGTTGTCTAGATTTGGTTAGCAGCACCAATTAACAAATCAATAAAAATTTTTTTGCGCACAGGGTTGGATTATAAAATTTACTAGAGCATGTCAGAATTGCGTAGGTAACCAAGAGCTACTGTGATACAATGGGAAATATATAATATTCCTTTTTGAATTTTTTGTGTTTAATGAATTTAGTTTATAAAATTTTAATTTGTTTTTCTATTATGCAAAGTATGAGCATAAATATAGTTGCTCAAATAACTGATAATAAGCCCGTTGAGAAAAAAGCTGCAATAGTGGTAGATTACACGAATGGGCAAAAAATTTTGTACAGCGACAGATCGAGGGAGAAGAGGTATCCGGCATCTTTGACAAAAATGATGACGGTATATCTTTTATTTGACGCACTTAAAAACAAGAAGGTTAGTTTAAACACAAAGTTCAGAGTTTCGAAATATGCTACAGCGCAAGCTCCGAGCAAACTGGGGTTAAAAGTCGGAACTAATATTTCGGTTTCCGATGCAATAAAAGCGCTGTTCGTGAAATCAGCTAATGATGTCGCTGTTGTGGTTGCCGAGGGGCTTGCAGGAAGCGTTGGCAAGTTCTGCAAGTTGATGAATAGGAAAAGTCGCATGCTTGGCATGCGCAATACGCATTTCGAAAATTCATCTGGACTTCCAGATTGGAACCAAACAAGTACAGCTGAAGATATGGCAAAACTTGGTATGGCTCTTTTCAGCGATTTTCCCAAATATCGGCACTATTTGGCTCTTAAAAAGTTTTCATATGGAAAGAAAGAATATAAAACTCACTGCAAAATTCTTAAATGGTATAAAGGAGCGGATGTTGCAAAAACAGGCTACATATGCGCATCAGGATTTAACCTTCTGGTATCTGCAAGTCGTTATGATAAGACCGGCAGATCCAGGAGGCTTTTTGTGGTTGTGATGGGGGGAGACAACGCAAAAGCAAGAGACTTATACGCTGGACAACTAATGGATAAATATTTTGATAACTATAAGATATCTGCTCAAAAACCCAAAGATCTATTGCGTAAAAAGAGTTTGACCGCCCAAATCAGTAAATCTGAAATGCTTGAGGACGTCATACAATCGGATAATGAAATAGTTATATCGAACTTTAATAAAATGCTCGACGATCTCTACAAAGATAATGATGAATGTTTATTATCTGAAGAGGAGATAATTGTGCACCCTAAAAAGCATAAAACAAAGAAAAGTAAAAAGCGTAATTAACGGTTCATTAACAAAATGTCAGTAATATTTTGAGTAGGAATATAAGCTATCGAAAGAATTTGAACTTATGCGCATTCATACTTCTCAAAAATTTATTGTTTGCTTGTGTCTTGCCCTCAATAGATTTGTAATTGCATCAGATTCTTATGGATATGATTTGGTGAATAGCGATATTTCGAAACAAAAAGCAGATAGAAAACAGACTGAAGAGAAAAATGCAGAAATGCTGGCGCAGTTTGCCAAATTTTTGCGAGAAAATGACGCCAAAAATAGCGAAACAACAGATGGTATTCCAATGATAATGGACAAAAATTTCAGCATTGTTGATGGAGTTAGGGATGAGTTAAGAAGAATTTTTGATGCTTATCCTGATATATTGACTTTACATCCAAGTAAGGACAAGCCAGCTATTGAATGTATATCGAGTTCTATCTCTGAACGAAAAATAGTATTCCAAGACGTAATGGCACAATCTCCAGATGTGGTTGAAAAGGCAATAATATCGCTCCTTGAGATTTTAAATGGGTATGAGGATATCCTGCCACATATGTACGATATGGTAGTTTTACTACGTTGCCTAGACACTATAACTGGGAGTAATTCAGGCATAATAGAAGCCTTAAAAAACAGGCATAATACGATCCCTCTTATCTCAATTGATGCTGAAGAAATATATGACAAAATTGAGCCAATGGTTAAATATTTACATGAAAACACAAAAGCGATGGTAAAATCAGCATTCGTTGATGCAGTTAAGACGAGGTTCGAGGATAAACCAAATATTCCAAGTTATTATTTCTTTCATTTAATGAAGAATATTTTAGATAGGCTTGAAAAAACAGCTAAAGATATGAATCAATCTACCTTCAATCGAAGGTTTGAAAATGCAATTTACTCGATGCAGAAATTACTAGATGATTTAGACAATTCGGCAAAGTCAGATCAAGTGGCGAAGAATGTTATTCCGCTCTTAAATGGAGCAAAAAGAACGTTGCTATTCCAGAGAGATTTCGTGCAAAAAAAAGGGAAAGAATGGAAAGAATATTTTGCAACGTTAGAAACTGTGACAAAGCAAGTGAAAGAAGTTCTTAAGAGAGGGATTGAAATCGAAAAGGATCAATCTATCTTCGACAATATGAGTGAAGAGTAATTTGTAGTAATTGGTATACATTGCTATATGACAAACATCCCTAAAGTTAATGAACTTTAGGGATAGGCCATTTAACGAAAATGTTTTACTTCAGCTTTTTTACCGCCTCTATAAGTTCCTTGTATGCCTTCTCTTCATCTGGATTATCAAATGAGTCACCATGTGCATGATTGGCATATCGATCCATGTAATTCATTGCGGTGTCGTGTTCGTTATCCAGTTTCTTTAAACCTAGGGCAAAATTTGCTATCGACGATGGATCCTTATCGGCTTCTTCTTTCAAGAATGCCTCAACAGCTTCTGCATCTTCATTTTTTGCCCAATCTTCGATGGCTTTCTTTTCCCCTCTATGTTGCAATGCCTCAAGTAGAACTGCAGAATTTACGTCATCAGGATCGGTTAAATCTATAGACAAATATCTTCTAACGAGCTCATTCGTCGCTTTTTTAGGTTGTATACCAGCAATCGTAGCAGGAGAACGAGCAATAAGTTTCACTATTTCAAAAGGCAATTTCTTTACATCCGCTGGTTTCTTATCCATTTCCAAGTCGTTTCCAGCTCTGTTCGCTAGCTCCTTTTCTGCATCACTTGGGGAAATTTCACAAATAGGTTCAGTCCCCGAAGCAATTTGTCTCAATATATCCTTGTGCAATTCGCTAGCCTTAACTTTTTGCTTATTTTTGACGTCTACATTTTGCTCGAGAATAGCTTCTGAACCGGGTTTTGCTCCATTTGTATTAGCTTTCTCCTTTTTCAATATCGTGATAGCGGCACCAATTACCACGACAGCTGCGACTAGTGATAAGATTCCTTTTTTTGACATTTTCCCAATATCCATCCAACTTAATGACTTGAGTCTATGAAAAAAATGTAAAAAAAAAGTTAACGAGCAACGAAAAATCACACAGTCCAAGCCCAAATAGATGCGAGATATGCGATAGTTCTTAACTGCACTCAGAAATATATACTCCCCATATGTCATGAATTCATACAAGCATATTCGCTCTCTTGATAATTATTTGATATCCTTAAACAGTACAATTTAAAGGAGCTGTGATTAGTGGAATACAATTTTTCTTCTCCGATTCTGAATGATCTTAGTAGTAGAGGCTTTATATATCAGGTAACAGATCCTGGAGCACTGGACAAACTTTTCATGAGCGGAGAGCAAATAACTTTTTACGTGGGTTTTGATCCGACAGCAAAAAGTCTTCATGTTGGACATCTCTTATGGATAAGATTAATACAGAAATTGCAGAAATTCGGTATTCGAGCGATCATAATTTGTGGCGGGGCTACGAGTAAAATTGGAGATCCAACATGGAAAGATAAAGAGCGCGTTATGCTGGATTATACAACTGTCCTCGAAAACATCAAATCTATTACTGCAAAACTTAAGAAACTTGTTAAATTCGAAAATTGTGAAAATACCGTGCGTCTGCTAAATAACGACGACTGGATATCAAAGATAAATTATATGGATTTTTTACGAGAATATGGGCCTCTATTTTCTGTAAATAAAATGCTAACGATGGATAGCGTTAGCACAAGGCTTGCAAGACAACAACATCTGAGCTTCCTGGAATTTAATTATATGCTACTTCAGGCATACGATTTTTTGTACCTTTTTGAAAATTATAATTGTCAGATACAGATTGGCGGAGCTGATCAGTGGTCTAATATGATTTCAGGCGCAGATTTAATTAGAAGGAAAACTGGAAAAATTGGTATAGGAATGTCTATGCCTCTTTTGACAAATTCAGACGGAAAAAAGATGGGAAAAACAGAGAGTGGTGCCGTTTGGATGAATGAAAATCTGATGTCTCCTTTTGATTTCTGGCAGTACTGGCGAAACATAGATGATCGTGACGTCACAAAGCTTATGAAACTTTTTACCGATATCGATGTAGCTGAAATTGCCACATATGGTGCTTTGGTAGGAACGAAAGAAATGAACGAAAAGAAAATAGTGCTAGCGGATGCAATAACAAGCATAGTGCATCCAGATGTGAGTTTGGAAAACATCCATAACACAGCAACTGGAATTTTTAGCAATGGCGGCAATGAAATTTCAGACATAGAAATATACCACATTCCGCAACAAACGCGTATTGATAAGGCATTAGTGATAACTGGACTAGCTCCCAGCCAAACTTCGGCCCGTCGCCTAATTGATGGCAGGGGAGTAAAAATTGATGGTAATGCTGTTGAAACATACGACTCTCAGATAATGGCAAGTTGCTTGATTTCTGTTGGAAAGAAAAAATTTGTTAAGGTCTCAGTGTCAAATTCTTAATGTATTGGAGCAGAATGCTAATTGGTTTGATGGGATATTTGCACAATTTGTTTGATACGCGGATTGTGGAAAATTGTATAATACTCGTAGAGTAGCTTATGAGAAGGACAAAATGAGTATGGATAAAGTTTTAAAAATATCCGTAATGGCAATTGCTGTATTACTAGCTGGATGTGCATCCGATTATTCTGGCAACAAATATGATGGTGCAACCGTGGGAGAAGTGCAACGAACCGAAAAAGGACAAGTAATCTCATTGAGAAAAGTTGAATTAAAACCAGAAAGTTCCGTGGCTGGCACCACACTAGGCGCTGTTGGTGGTGGTTTAGTCGGCAGTGCGTTTGGTGGCGGAAACGCCAAGTTGCTGACAGCTGCAGCCGGAGCCGTCGCTGGAGGTATTGCAGGCAATGCAATTGCTACAAGAACTCAAGATGGTATTGAATATACTGTAAAACTAGACAGCGGAGCAGTTGTTACAATTGCCCAAGCTCCAACTCCGGCGATATCAGTTGGGCAACGTGTTCGTATTATCTATAGCCAAAAAGGAAGAAGCAGAGTTGTCCCTGAATAAGGTAAAAATTGTAATCTTGGGATTAGTGGCCATTGCATTTTCAGCATGTGATGGCATAATCCCAAATTCCTTAGTTTGGCTGAAAAAAGTCGATTTTATGGTTGATGCCCAAGCAAACATGAGAAAGTCTTTTTCTTGCCATATCGCTGTAGCTTATTCGCAAGATCTAGCAGATAAGTTGGCTGGTATGGCAGACGCAAAAGCGTATTTTTCTCAGGTAAATGCCCTAACACGGGCGTATAAGGATAATATACAGATATTCAAATTTGATCTTATTCCTGGCAAAAATAAGTTAGCTCAACCGATAAAATTACGTTCTTATTTCAAGGCGAAAGGGGCTTTCATTTTTGCAAAATATACGACACAGGGAAAGTATATGGAAAATATAGGATTGGCTCGTACGTTGACTGTGCTGTTTTTGCAAAATAAGATGGAGCTACATTCAGATATAAGTTTTGACAAACTGGCTGAAAAAATAAGGCGCAATTAGTATGCTAGATAGTGTGGCAGAAAAAATGAAACAAATTTGGGCAGAAACGCTGGCTGACATAAAACGCGAGCTAAGTGCAAGTGATTATGAAGCCTGGTTCTCAAAATTGCACCTGATAGAGATAAATGATGACATTGCAAAAATCTCAGCGCCTTCAAAATACGTTAAAGACAATGTAACTTGGCGATACGCAGATGTGATTGCTAGAGCATTGAATGCAAGCGGATGCCAAATAAATTGTGTAAATATAGATGTTTATGATAATAACAGCTCGGAAATAACGGAAAAATCAGAGGAAATAAAAACGCCCACAAACTTTGCCAGTACAACTGTTTTAGATAAAAAATTTACATTTAAAAATTTTATAGTAGGAAAACCGAATGAGTTTGCATACGCTGCCGCCATGAGAGTTGCGGAATCAGATTCTCCCGCATTCAATCCATTATTTCTATATGGGGGAGTTGGTCTTGGTAAGACGCATTTAATGCATGCGATTGCCTGGTATATAAAAGAAACGCATCCTGAAAAAAGCGTTATATACCTTTCAGCAGAAAAATTTATGTATCTATTTATCAAATCTCTACGGTACAAAGATGCCATGTCCTTCAAGGAAATGTTTAGGAATGTCGATGTTTTGATGATTGATGACGTACAGTTTATTGGCGGTAAAGATACGACGCAGGAAGAGTTTTTCCACACATTTAACGAATTAGTTGATAATAATCGACAGATAATATTGTCTGCAGATAAATCTCCGTCGGATCTCGATGGCATGGAGGACCGTCTAAAATCCCGCCTAGGTTGGGGATTGGTGGCGGATATTCATCCGACGAATTACGAACTAAGACTTGGCATTTTGCAGTCAAAAGCAAGGAGACACAAAGTTAAGATTCCAAATGAAGTCCTGGAGTTCTTGTCGATGAAAATCACGTCAAACATACGTGAGCTAGAAGGAGCACTGAATCGTGTCGTAGCGCATGCAACACTGGTTGGGACTAGCATAACGATCGATATGGCCAGTGATGTTTTAAGGGATCTATTGCGGTCTAATGAAAAATATATTACAATGGATTTAATTCAGCGAAAGGTATGTGAGTTTTACAACATAAAGTTGACTGATTTGAATTCAGCTAAACGGATAAAGGCTATTGCTACAGCTCGACATGTTGCTATGTATCTAGCAAAACAGCTAACCACAAAGTCATTGCCAGATATAGGCCGCAGCTTTGGAGGAAAGGATCATTCGACTGTAATACATGCTGTAAAAAAAGTTAAAGAGAATATTGCAAATGATCGTGAATTTGCAACAAATCTAGAAATACTCACCAAGTCGATTGAAAATTAGGGAGATTGTATGGCATTTTTAAGAAGGAAAAACAAATCTCAATATTCTGATAGTTGTAATAAGGTATTTAAGTACTGGCGCTTTAGGACTATGTATTCCATTATGATTGGATACGCAGCCTTCTATTTAGTGCGTCAGAATTTTTCAATAGCAATACCAGCTATTTGCTCCGATTTAAATATAACCAAATCAGATATAGGAATTGTAATTTCAATAGCTGCCATTCTCTACGGCATTGGAAAGTGTTTTTTCGGAATGGTCGGAGACAGGTATAGCGCACGTTACGTTATGACAAGCGGGTTACTGCTTTCAGCATTTGTGAATATTTGTATGGGATTTAGTTCGATTATTCCAATGTTTGCGATATTCTGGGCATTAAATTATTGTTTTCAATCCATGGGGTGGCCAGCATGTGCGAAGATGCTAACACACTGGTATAGCCCAACTGAAATAGGGACAAAGTGGGCATTGTGGAATACCTCGCATCAATTTGGTAGCGCACTGATAGTTTCAACTGCGCCGTATATACTTATGCACTTTGGCTGGAGATACGTTTTTTTTATTCCTGGGATTATAGCAATATTTGTCGCTGGGTTTGTGTTTAACCGCTTGCGCAATACTCCGGAATCTTTGAATTTGCCATCAGTAGAAAAAATGACCGGTATCGCATCTGTAGCTCAAAGTGAAAAATGGAAAACAGAAGAGGAAGTGCATTTGAGTTATAAGGAAACCTTAAGATTAGCTCTTGGTAACAAATTAGTATGGTACGTTGGATTGGCTAATTTGTTTGTGTATATTTGTCGTATGACATTTTTGAATTGGGGACCTACACTACTTTTAGAGTCGAAAGGAAGTAGTTTGGCTGGAGCTGGTTTTCAAATGGTTGCATTCGATATAGCCAGTATGTTTGGCGGACTATGCGCAGGGTATATTTCAGATAAAGTTTTTAAAGGACGCAGAGGCCCAGTATCGGCAATGTGTATGGTAATATTAGGTGCACTTGTTTCGATATTATGGATAATCCCAAAAGATTCGCATGTTATAAGCTCAATTTGCATGTTAGGTATCGGTTTTTTGATCTCGGGTCCTCAGATATTAATTGGCGTTGCTGCTGCTGATTTTGCATCAAAGCGTGCTGCAGCGACAGCATCTGGATTTACAGGAACGCTAGGATATGCCGGAACAGCAATAGCTGGGTTTGGAGCTGGATGGCTAGCTGATAATTGCGGATGGAATTATGTCTTTATAGCAACTATGATATCTGCTGGTTGTGCTTCAATATTCCTAGCATTAACTTGGAATAAGCGCTCCAAAGTACTAAGTGATGCCGAGAAAAAAGACTAATATGCCCAAAATAAAGACTATGACGTTGGGATGTCGATTTAACTATTATGAGACAGAAGTTGCTAAATCGATAGTCGAAAAGATAGCACCAGTTGATGACATTGTAATAGTAAATACATGCGCTGTTACTCAAGAAGCTGAACGCCAATCAAAGCAAGCGGTGCGAAAAGCACTTCGCGAAAATCCAAAAGCTCACGTGATTGTGACTGGTTGTGCGACAGTAACTGCAGAGAAATATTTTAATGAATTAGATGGCATTAAGATAATTTCTAATAGCAAAAAAAGTGATCCAAAAGCATATGTAAGTGTAGCAGGATGTTCGGGGATTTCGGTCGCGAGGAATGAAGAAATTCCAGAGGATGGCGATGAAATGTTCGCAAATAGAGTGCGCGCATTTTTGCCAATCCAAAATGGTTGTGATCATTTTTGTACGTATTGCATCGTTCCCTACACTCGCGGGAGGTCGCAAAGTTTACCTCTGTCAATTATCATTCGCAGGATAAATCATCTTATATCTATCGGCTTTAATGAAGTTGTGTTATCAGGTATAGATATAACGTCATATAAATATGAAGAGGCCACACTTGCAGGAGTGATAACAGAAATACTCTTAAAAACATCAATAGAAAGGTTGCGTATTTCATCGATAGATCCTGCTGGCGTTGATGAAAAATTATTTAACTTAATAATAAATGAAGAACGCATTATGCCACATTTTCATTTAAGTATTCAATCTGGTGACAATAATGTGTTGAAGGCAATGCGACGCCGGCATACCCGGGATACTGTAATAAAGCTATGTAGTGATATTCTTGCAAAACGTCCTGATGTTGTCTTTGGAAGCGACTTTATTACAGGATTTCCAACAGAAACAGACAGCATGTTCGAGAATACATTGAAGCTTGTGGATGAAGCTCATCTATCTTTACTGCACGTTTTTCCATTTTCACCACGGACTGGCACCGTGGCTGCGAAAATGATACAGCTCCCGACCACAATCGTCCACGAACGAGCAAAAATATTACGAGAAAAAGCTCAGCAAGCGAAGAAAAAATTGTGCCAATCGTTTGTAGGCAAACAAGTTACGGGAGTTGTAGAAAAATCGGTCCATGGCATTTCGATTGGCAAGACAGCTTCATTCCTCCCGTTTTCCTTTCTAGATGAGCTCCCACCACGAAAAATCATAAGTGGGATAGTAACAGATTTCAGCGACGAATATCTAAATTTAGCGCTTCTTCACCCATAAGTATCTATTATCAAGATCCATATATTGTTGCTTTTAACTAAGCAAACATTCCACAAAAATTGCGACACCAAAAAACACTAATTTGCATCACATAACCATGAATCAGTTAACCTTATCATCCCAATCGCACTGTCAGTCAATATATTACGGCTATCTGTTGACGCCATCGCGGGCGTCAACTATTCTTACATTTTTTTCAAATTCTGTTATGAAGCACCTCATTCCAAAATCTTTCGACATCTTTTAAAAATGCAATACCAACGTTGATATCCAGTTTTATTTTTGTCTTTTTTGTCGCCAATTCCAAATGATTATTGAGCGCTTTATCTATTTTGGCGCAAAGCTCTATACCTTTTTTAGTTAATTTGATGATTGTAGCTCTTTTATCATAATCGGACGGAACTGTTGATATATACCCAGTATTTGTAAGTTTTTTGATGTTATATGAAGCATTTGACCCCAAATAATATCCTCGTGACATGACCTCACCTATGGTCACTGCATTATCGCTAATGTTCAGCAATATTAGTGCTTGGATTGCCGTCAAATCTGTATATTTCGCACGGTCTAGCTCTTGCTTCAGTGCTTCCAGGAACAATTTATAGTTTTTTTCACCATAAATTGAAATATTTATACAACTGTTATTCATAAAGTTTCACTCGATAAAACTACCTCTCAACTAAATGATACTGTAATTTGGTTAAATATTCATTAATTTTTGAATATTATTTTATGCATGAGTAATTATCTCAGAATTAAAATTAGGAATTATTCTAAAAAAATATTTTTTATATTTTAGTGATAATCTTATTAGTACCAATTATAATTTTTGTCCTTGCTGAATGAGTGACATGACAAATATACTAAGATAGAGGAATGGCGGTTGAGAATCAAGAATGAAGTCACAACATATAATTCATATTGTCTATGCTTGTTTATTTCTTGTAATGTTTGTTTTCTGTTTTTATACATATAAAATAATAAATGACATAAATTTGCAAGTTACAAATCAGTTAAATAGATTTACGACAAACTTAATGAAGAATCCTTATAATTTCTTGCATAAAGTAATTATGAAAGAAAATTTAAGGAAGTATACCTATGTGTTAAATCGCGTAAAAACGCAGAAAACTTTTCCTAATCCATACCCGCATAAAATTTGGTTCTATTGGAATGAAAGTTTGGAAAAGGCTCCCAAAATCGTTCGTATATGTCTGAAAAGTATTAAGATGCATATTCCAGATATGGATGTTGTAATCCTAGATAAAAACTCCGTGAAGAAATATATCAAACTTCCGGAGCATGTGCTGAAAAAATATGAAGATGGCATCATTTGCGAAGCGCATTTCTCTGATATCGTGCGAATTAATTTATTGAACGAATACGGTGGCATGTGGCTTGATAGCACAGTATTTCTCACTGGCGCCATTCCAGAAGATATGCTTAATGCTGATTTTTTTGCGCCATCTTTATGTGATATAAATCCAAAAAAATTATCTGACTTTAAATATAAGAATTTGCTGTTACCTGGGGTATTTTGTAATTATTTTATGTATGTTGCCAATCCACATAATTACGTTATGGAATGTATGGTTGCATTTTTAAATGAGTATTGGAAAGACAGGAATTGGTCAGATTATTTTTTGTTTTATGAATTTACGGCAATAGCTATGGAGGAAGATCGTCAATTTTTTGACACCATAATGCATATGCTTCGTAATCATTACTACCCTGAAAAAGCATTTTTAAATCTCGATGCAAAATTGAATGAACAATATGATCCCAAAATATGGAAACAGTTGAAGAAATTTCCTGTGCATAAAATTTGTGGCGCCACATACTGGGAAAAACGCAAAATCATTAGTGGTTCATTTGCTGAAAAACTTGTAAATGAAAAATTAAATTAACCTTGCAAAAAAATAGGGTGCCAAAGCACCCTATAGCTAGTACCCTTCGATAGAAAGCCTTCTTCTGCTTAACTTGCGCGTCCTTCTCAAGGATTCGGTCCGCTTACGTGCTTTTTTTACCGAAGGTTTTTCAAATCTTCTATGGAGTTTTATATCCTTATAAATTCCCTCTCTTTGCATCTTTTTTTTCAAAATGCGTAAAGCATGGTCTATATTATCGCCATTTACAGTTACTTCCATTCTTAGTCTCCCCCCCCCTTTCCAATAACAAAACACTCAATCATAGGAACAGTATACACAATTTGCTAACGCCAGGCAATACTGGGATTGCAAAACAAATTAACAAAAAAGTATATTGAACTTTTGAGTATTGGGGATTAGATGGATAAACGGCGTTAGAAGTTTGCAAGGCCTGAGAATATAAATGTTTGTGGAAGGCTGGAATTATAAAGGATACACAAGTGTCCATGCGCCAAAAATGAAACAGATGTTAGAACTCGCAATAGCC
>CACYDS010000034.1 GCA_902773285.1 uncultured Pseudomonadota bacterium
AGTTGTTTACCCTTTATAATTCCAGCCTTCCGTAGCCCCTTACATCCACAAACCTTACAAACTACTAACGCAGTTTATTCATCTAATCTCGGCTTCTTCAAGAACTGTCATACTTTTTATTTATCTAATTGCCAATCCCTCTAATAGTTTTCTCTTGACAGAATTTGTGTATATGATATACTGAAATTGTATTGGGAATGGATTATAAAGGGGAGGTTCTGATGAACTGTATAAGTAAACTCATTAGTGTTGCTCTTCCATGTGTATGTATGGCGAGCGCAACAACGGTTACATTTGATGAAAACTATAAAGCAAACAACAATTACTTCAAATTTGACGTAACAGAGAGCAAGGATGGATACAACATCAACTGGATAAGTCTAGAGGACAGAAAGTACAATAATGAAGAGGCAAATCTGATAATACCTGGGAAGGTCAATAAGCAAGCCGTAAGTTTAGGACACAACGCTTTTGCATGGTTTAAAGCGGACGGATTGGGCATAAACCTTGTGATTGAAAAAGGTGTCAAGATGCCGAGAGACTCCGCTGGGCTATTTTACTTTGCAAAATCGCTCAAACAAATTGATTTTGGAGAAGTAGATACGAGGGACGTCATGTATATGGGAGGAATGTTCTATGGGTGCAGCGGATTAAGCGCATTAGATTTGAGCAATTTCAGAACAGACAAAGTGGTCGATATGCAAAGCATGTTTGAGAAGTGCTCAAACTTAAAAGCCATCAATTTAGCAAATTGGAATACTCACCTTGTCGAAAATATGAGAGAAATGTATAGAGACTGTGGGCAACTAGAGTCCCTAAACTTGAATCATTTTGATACTCAGAATGTCAGAGATATGAGAAAAATGTTCCAAGGCTGCAAAAATATGACGATCCTACATATCGATAAATTTAATACAAGCAGATTACACAGCTTGTACCGTATGTTTATGGGATGTGAAAAATTGCTCAAACTCAATCTGGAAAGTTTTGACACAAGAAATATAGATGAAATGTCAGATACATTTTTCGATTGCAAAAGCTTGGGTGAACTAGATTTAAAACGCTTCGACACAACAAATGTATCGTCTATGAGCTTTATGTTCGCAGGTTGCAAAAACTTGAAGAAAATCGATCTGTCAAGCTTTGACACCAAAAACGTAGAATTTATGGGCGGTATGTTCATCTCATGCGAGAATCTCCAAGCGTTGGATTTGAGCCATTTCGATCTGACACGTCTGATATGTACTTCATGGATGTTCAAAAACTGCTATAACCTGAAAAACGAAAATCTCGGCGACTTACTCCTCAAGAACGTGAAATATAAACAAGAAATGTTTGAAAATTGCAACGCTATGCAAGAGAAACCGGCAAACTGAATATAATAACTCACCAATTGCGCTAAGCAGGGGCATAATATAGCGACAAGCTAAACTAAAAATGTGTAACATCGTTTGTTACACATTTTTATTGGGGATAGCAAACAAATACCACACCTGTTCAAAGTCAGTAGTTCTGCGGCACACCTGGGAAGTTAATTCAAATAGCAAAATTGCAAAATTAGGACATTTTAAATGTATTATTTCTACGATATTGCTTCGTATGTCTTGGAACGCCTCTAGTCCTTGGGCTCCAAAACATTTATATGCTGTCCCAAGTATCTATTGGAATTTAAATTGTAATTTGCTATTACATTGCCTATTTACATTACAGTATGAGCATTGATAACGAGAGATATTGAAGAACAAGAACCCCGCATATGCTGCATGTGCTCAGGACTGACATTTATATGCGATGAGCGGCGCGCCTTCCTAATCAACTCTATGCAACTTTTCGCAAGATTACTGCGAGCATCCTGTGCCTATATTTCGTACAGAATACTATGCGATCCTCTATATCGTACACTAGGTAAATTTGCATTCCATACGTGAAAATATTACCTAAAAGCAATGGGGCATTCTTTACCAGAATATCATTTATATTACTTCATCATGATAAGCTTTATCTGTATATATTTCACACCATATGAGATAGAAAATGCCCGAGAGAGCGTGAGGTAATTCAAAACTAGAAAATATAGATGTGCGTCAGGAGATGCCTTCTGTCTCACATCTGTTTGAACTTATACACTACTAATCGTCTTCTTCGTCACTTTCTTCCCTCCTGTTTCTTTTTTAAGCGGGCTTGTTCTTCCGCTTTTTTATCTTCCTTAGCCCACTTTTCTATTATATTTTTAGTCGGGGAATAAAGAAGCGATCCTAGCCGTTCCCGCAGCCATTTTGCCTTTTCTTGGCATTGCTCTATATCTAGATACGTGATTGGCTCATCATCAACCACATGGTCTTCATCCCAATCTTCTATCTCTACCTTTAATTTCGCAATATACAGCTTGCCATCGTAATATCTGAAGGTTGGACAGTATAGCCATCTCTGCTTCTGGGATCTTTCATCGAATTGATAGAAAGCTTTATTAAATATCAGTTTGTTATTATCAGATGAGTCAGATACACAAGGAGCTATATACTGAATATTTTCATTATCATACTTCAGTTTGCTAGCTCTAAATTCATACAACGGCACCTCTAATTTTAGAGCCCTCACATAATCCTGTATATATTCAACCGCTTTATCTATAGCTTCATTATATTCATCTCCATAATTTTGCTTTAGTTCGTCCAATTTATCTTTCAATAAAATACTTACATCATAAACTAGGTTTTTATAGTCCCTACCACGCGCAGGCAGCCCTTCTCCATTAATAGCCTCATGGATATAGTTATATAAAATCACTGCATTCCAATGCTTCTGTTTATAAGTTACTGGGTCTGTATCTTTAAAAGTTATAATATCGTTAGGTTTTTTACCTGCAAACTCA
>CACYDS010000035.1 GCA_902773285.1 uncultured Pseudomonadota bacterium
CTAGTGCTTGGTCAATGTCGGCAACCGTGTTGTATTTGTCCTTAATTCGACGCTTTACTTCTGCTAATGCCTTATTCGTATCACACTCTTCGTTGGCCTTTAACTGGCTATTGTAAACGTGTATTAAATTCCATAACACTAAAGCATTATAATTCTGCTGGGAATATTTATGCTTCCTCGGATCTACATCAAATGTTATAACGGCTTTTTTGCCTTTATTCTGGAATTCATTCTTTTCAGTTATGCAATCCGCAATGGCTTTGCCGATAACATTGCGTATCGACTCGCTATATAGCTCATCAGTAATCCAGTTGCCGCATTCTGCAGCAGTAATCGTATTATTGGCAATAACGCGCCAGCCAAGCTGATTTCCTATATTTATTAACTCTGATTTGGTTATGGATTGTTCAGAAGCTATGCCGCCTTGAGTAAATATTGATAATGCTAATACATTACTGACTAATAGTCCACTCCCGAATACATAACGTTTAATCATAATAAGTAAAACCTTAAAAAACAAAAATCCTGTTCCTTCCATAGATCAGAATAACATATCTTTATCTAGTTGCCAATCCCATTTATACACTTATACAAAACCGATGGGATTTCGTGCTATTATGCTATTATATAGGGGAATGTTAAGACTGGATTTGTTTTCGGCGATGGGGCCGAAATTTTTTGAAAGGTATTAAATGTTTTCTGTAACGAGTGAAACTATAAATTGGGGGGGTAAAAACTTAACTATTGAAACCGGGAAAATAGCCCGTCAGGCAGACGGTGCTGTGGTTGTTAAATACGGAGATACGACTGTTTTATGTACATGTGTATATGCCAAAAAAACAGCAGAAGATGCAAGTTTTTTCCCGCTGACAATAAATTATCAAGAAAAATTTTATGCAGCCGGAAGAGTTCCGGGAGGGTTCGTAAAAAGGGAAGGAAAACCTTCTGAGCGGGAAACGCTCATTGCGCGCTTGATAGATCGGCCAATACGTCCTCTTTTTCCTGATGGTTTTTTGAATGAAGTGCAAGTGGTGTGCACAACAATTAGTTATGATTCTGAATGTTCTCCCGACATAGCTGCTCTCATTGGCGCATCAGCGGCTATTTCAATTTCTGGGGTTCCATTCACGGCCCCTGTTGCTGGATGTCGAGTTGGATATGACAGGGAGAATGGGTTTATTTTAAATCCGACCAAGGCAAGTGACTTAGAACTTGTTGTAGCGGGAACAAGTGCGGGAATTTTGATGGTTGAATCTGAGGTCAAAGAACTTTCAGAAGAGACAATGCTTGATGCCGTTATGTTCGGATTTGATTCATTTCAGCCTGTTTTAGAGATGATAGAGAACCTGAAGCGCAAGGTTGGAAAACCTGTAATGAATGTGATGGCATTCGAGGAAAAATATGTTGACACTTTGAAAAAAATCGAACAATTGTCACTGAAAAAGATAAAGGAAGCCCTGAAGATCAAGGCAAAATTGGAACGACGTGATTTAATTGAGCGAGCCAAAGAAGAGGTTTTCACCGAACTTGCCGAAGAGCAGGAGCAAGTGATTTTGGATACCCTGTTTGAATCAATTTTAGCAAAAACAATGCGAAGTACTCTGCTTGCAACAAAAACAAGAATAGATGGCCGGAAGTTAGATCAAATTCGTCCGATTACGTGTGAAATAGACGTTTTGCCCAAAGTGCATGGAAGCGCATTATTTACGCGAGGAGAAACTCAAGCGCTTGTTGTGACTACACTGGGCTCATCATTGGATGAGCAGATCATCGATAATATCACAGGAGAAGCTAGCGAGCGTTTCATGTTGCACTACAATTTCCCTCCATATTCAGTTGGCGAAATTGGCAGGTTAGGGGCGCCGGGACGCAGAGAAATTGGGCATGGGAAATTGGCTTGGAGAGCATTGCATTCCATCGTGCCGCCAGCAAATAAATTCCCGTATACAATTAGGGTAGTTTCAGATATCACAGAATCTAACGGTTCTTCATCAATGGCTACAGTTTGTGGCTCATCTTTATCTATGATGTCAGCCGGGATTCCTATGCGAGAGCATGTGGCAGGTATTGCTATGGGATTGATTAAAGAAGGTGACGATTATGTCGTTCTGTCAGATATCATGGGAGATGAAGATCACCTTGGTGATATGGATTTCAAGGTAGCTGGGACAAAAGATGGCATAACTGCATTGCAGATGGATATCAAAATTACCAGTATTAATAGAGAAATAATACAAACAGCTTTAGCACAGGCAAAGAAAGGTAGACTTCATATTTTGGATTTAATGAATGCGACGATTTCTGAAGCGAAAAGTGAGCTCAGTTCAACGGCGCCAAGAATTGAAAAGGTAACAATCGATAAAGATAAAATTCGCGATTTGATAGGGCCGGGCGGCAAGACCATCAAAGAAATTACTGAAAAAACGAATACCAAAATTGAGATTGATGATACTGGAATAGTAAGCATATTTGCGACTGACAAGAAATGTATGGAAGAAGCGATAAGTACTGTAAAAAGCATATGTTGTCCACCTGAGGTCGGAGCGATATACGATGGAGTGGTAACAAAAATAATGGATTTCGGCGCGTTTGTTTCTATAGGAAATCGCGAGGGGTTGGTGCATATCAGTCAAATATCGGAAAAGAAAGTAAGAGCCGTACATGATGTTCTAAAGGAGGGGCAAAATGTCAAAGTGAAGGTTCTTGGAGTTGATGAAAAAGGTCGTATAAAACTTTCAATGAAAGGCCTTTGAATCACAGAACATATAGTGGGGGCAAGCAAAACGGTTGATTGCAGATTCGCATTGCTTGTCTCGGCGCATAACGCTGAATCAAAGTATTTTGGTTAGTTTTTTATCGAGAGATTCACCTTAGCAATGCAATACGATAGAACTATGTGAGGCTTTGTTTTAGCGGGAAACTTATATGGCTGCAATGTTTGAAATGTGTATGTAAAGGCGCTTATAAGAATGGTTATATGAAGATGTGGTAGAGATATAGGCGCAAGAATTGTCGGTATAAAAAAGACGATGCTACGTAGCAAACCGGAAAAGGGCAAGTTTTAGTTTTTGCGCTTGTTTGATTTGGACTATCGATGAATTTAAATTAATTACATTGCTAAAGGGAGGAGCTATTCTAAGCTTACCTCTTGATTCTTTTTTAGATTTGTGGGACAATCACTGAAGTTGTTTTGATAAGATTTTGAGTTTTGAAATGGCAGTTCCGAAAAAGAAAACATCGAAGTCAAGACGAGGTATGCGTAGAGCGCATGATTTCGATACACCTGTCAATGTTGTGACATGTAGTAATTGCGGTAAGGCTGTTGTGCCACACAATGTTTGTAAATTTTGCAACACCTACGCTGGACGTAACACGAAGGTTGCGAATATCTCTGAAGAGTAAGGTAAACTGATAAAACAGTGATAAGAGTTGCATTAGATATGATGGGGGGGGACCTAGGGATGGATGCTACTGTGCCTGGGTTGTCTCTTTATATCCAGAATCATGATTGTGATGATATAACGTTTGAACTTTTTGGCAACAAATCGATTATCGAACGACATGTTGGGTTGCCAAGGTGTGTTATACACGATACTGGAGAAAACGTAATTTCAGCTTCTGAAAAGCCCGCAAAAGCTCTGAAAATTGGCCGTAAAACTAGTATGTTCGAGGCTATTTCTTGTGTTGCACAAGGCAATGCGGATGCGGTGGTATCTTCTGGAAACACTGGTGCATATATGGCCCTTTCGAAAATCTTGATTGGTGCGATAGATGGAATTGAGCGCCCTGCAATTGTTAGCATATTGCCAAATGTGTTGAATAGCACTGTTATGCTTGATTTAGGTGCTAATACCGATTGTTCTCCAGCAAAGTTGTTGCAATTTGCTATTATGGGGAAGGCGGTATCGCAGGTTTTACAACGGATAGAAAATCCAAGGATAGGGCTGTTGAATATAGGAACAGAAAGGACCAAAGGAACAGATTTACTGGAGGAGGCATATGAGCTTTTGGAGCGCGCACAAGGTTTAAATTTCATCGGATTCGTTGAAGGGACAGACATTACTAATGGTACTGCAGACGTTATAGTTACGGATGGTTTTACAGGCAATGTGTCGTTAAAGACGATGGAGGGAACCATACGTTATATTGCGCATACTCTAAAGACGGGTTTTTCATCCAGCTTGATGAGCAAGGTTGGATATCTGTGTTGCCGAAATGCTATAAAAACTTTGAAAAATGCAATAGATCCTAGAAATCATAACGGTGCTCCATTGGTCGGATTGAAGAAGATTTCTATCAAAAGCCATGGAAATTCCGATGCTGTTGGATTTGCGAATGCTATATCTGTTGCGGTGAAACTGGCGAAATCTGGTTTCGTGGAGAATATCGAAAAAATGATATCGGAAATTGAAAAAGGAAATTCAGATGAGAATAAAAATAACTGACATAGCAACATATTTGCCCGAAAAAGTTGTGACGAATGATGATTTATCTGCAACTTTGGATACGTCTCATGAGTGGATTTATACGCGTACAGGCATTGAAAGCCGGCATATTTCAGCTAGAGATGAACTGACTTCAACTCTGGCAATAGAAGCTACAAAAAAGCTCATACGCCAATCAAATGTAGATCCCATGACTATTGACGCGATAATCGTTTCGACGACAACAGGTGATACTCGTTTTCCGTCCTGCGCATGTAAGGTGCAGGGGGCGATTGAAGCATACAAAGCTTTTGCTTTTGATGTTAATGCTGCTTGTGCCGGCTTCATATATGCGCTTGCTGTAGCAGATAGTATGATGAAGTCTATGAAGTTACGAAGAGTTTTGCTTATATCGGCTGAAACGATAACGAAATTTGTGGATTGGACTGATAGGTCAACTTGTGTACTTTTCGGAGATGGGGCTGGAGCGATGTTGCTTGAGGGGGCAGAAGATTCCCAAACAGGCATAATTGCGACAAAATTATATTCAAATGGCGAGGACGAAAAGTTTAATTCGATTCTCGCCCATAACGGCGAGCAAAATGGGAATAGAGGCTATATAACGATGGCTGGACGAACAGTGTTTAAATACGCTATTGACTATATGGCTATGTCGATGAAGGAAATTTTAGATGAGAACAATATGACTATTAGCGATATTGATTGGATTATTCCGCATCAAGCAAATCGTCGCATTTTAGAGTCTATGTGCAAAATGCGTGATTTTCCAATAGAAAAAGTCATAATAACGACTCAAGAACATGCTAATACATCGTCCGCATCAATCCCGCTGGCGTTAAGAGATGCGCTGGATAAAGGCAAAGTAAATCAAGGTGATACTTTGTTGTTTACTGCATTGGGGGCAGGCTTAACCTGGGGCTCTGCAATAGTAAGAATTTAGATATGGAGATAATTATGCAACAGTATGATAAGAACAATGTTTTTTATAAGATTATCAATAAGGAGATAAATGCCAATTTAATCCTAGAGGGAAAGCATTTTATAGCGTTTCACGATATAGCTCCCAAAGCTCCTGTGCATGTCCTGGTGATTCCAAGGGGACTGTATGTTGATTACAATGACTTTGCTTTAAATGCGAGCGATGAGGAGATTATTGATTTTAACAGAGGAATCGCTGAAATAGTTAAGATTATGCACCTTGAAAAGCATGGCTTTAAGATAATATCTAATGCAGGTAGATTTACTACGCCTGATTTTCCAGAACCTCAATCCGTAATGCACATGCACGTACACATTCTTGGAAAATCGGCCGAAGATTAAGGGATAATTATGACAAAACAGCTAAAGGATACGGTGTTTTTACCGAAAACCAATTTCCCAATGAGGGGGGATTTGGCGAATAAAGAACCACAGATGGTAGAACAGTGGAAAAGTGAGGGCATATACGAAAAGTTACGCAAGGCTTCGAAAAATCGAGAGAAATTCATACTTCACTCCGGCCCTCCATACGCGAATGGAAAAATACATATAGGACATGCTATGAATGGTATACTAAAGGATGTCATAGCGAAATCATGCCAAATGTTGGGTTACGATGCGCCATTGGTGTTTGGGTGGGATTGCCATGGTCTTCCTATCGAATGGAAGATAGAGGAAAACTACCTAAAAGAAGGCAAAAAACGCGATGAAGTGCCTGTGTCGGAATTCATGGCGAGGTGCCGCGAGTTTGCGAAAAATTGGATGGAAGAGCAAAAGGAAGGCTTTAGAAAACTTGGTATAATCTCGGATTTCGATAATCCGTATTGCACTATGGACCAAAATTCCGAAGCAACTATTTGTGAGAAGTTTTTTAGTATTTTGAAAAAAGGCTTGGTATATCGCGGAAAAAAGCCCGTCATGTGGTCGGTTGTTGAGAAAACGGCATTAGCTGAAGCTGAGCTGGAGTATAAGGACAAAGTCAGCGATGCAATATTTGTGAAGTTCCCGATTATAGAAGCGAAAGATGTTCGTTTTAGAGATTGCTTTGCTGTGATTTGGACGACAACTCCTTGGACTATACCTGCAAATAAAGCTATTGCTTATTCCGAGGAGTTTGAATATGCAATAATCGAAGTTGGCAATGATAAATTAATTGTAGCGAAAGAGTTAATACAATCTTTTATTAAAGAGGCTCACATTAGTGAATACGAGGTTCTAGACACATTCGACGGAAGCGCACTTGAAGGCGTAATCTGCGTTCATCCTTTGCGAAACTTGGGCTTTAAGCACAACGTGCCTATGTTGCCTGCGTCGCATGTCACTATAGATACTGGAACAGGTTTGGTGCATACAGCTCCTGCGCACGGGATGGATGACTTTTTGCTTGGAAAAAAATACAATTTACCGATCGAAGATACAGTAAATCCAGATGGGACTTTGGCTTCATTCTTGCCGTATTTTGCTGGCGAGCATGTCTTTAAAGTAAATCCGCATGTTATTGAGGAACTAAGCAAAGCCGGTAATCTGGTGCATGCTTATAAAATTACACATAGTTATCCGCACTCCTGGCGTTCCAAGGCCCCTTTGATATTCCGCACTACAACGCAGTGGTTTATTGGTATAGATGGCATAAGGAATCAGCTTTTGAGCGAAATAGAC
Source organism: uncultured Pseudomonadota bacterium (assembly GCA_902773285.1). Lineage (GTDB taxonomy): Bacteria > Pseudomonadota > Alphaproteobacteria > RUG11792 > RUG11792 > RUG11420. Next base: position 7,083 of record CACYDS010000035.1, read on the forward strand.
AAAACTAAATGGTATCCAGCTCAGTATGTTAATCGCATACGTTCGATGGTCGAGAAGCGTCCTGACTGGTGCATTTCAAGGCAGCGCATATGGGGCGTGCCAATTGCATTGTTCATAAACAAGCAAACGGATGAAGTCCTGATGGATGATGAAGTTTTTGCACGTATTTTGGATACATTCAGATCAGAAGGCATAGAAGCTTGGCGGACAAAACCAGCGTCGTATTTCCTAGGCGAGAAATACAATCCTTCTGATTATACGCAAGTGTCCGATACACTAGAGGTATGGTTTGACAGTGCCTGCACTCATCATTACGTATTAGAACAACGCGAAGATTTGAAGCATCCTGCGGACTTATATTTTGAGGGCTCCGATCAGCATCGCGGATGGTTCCAATCAGCATTGGTTGAATCTGTATGCACAACAGGAAAGGCGCCGTATAAACAAGTCGCAACCCACGGCTTTGTCTTGGATAAAAATGGGCTAAAAATGTCTAAGTCACTTGGTAATGTTGTCTCTCCAGAAGATATAGCGAGCAAGTTAGGTGCAGATATTTTGCGCTTATGGTGCATAAATTCTGATTATTCTGAAGATATGCGAATCGGAGATGAAATATTAAAACGTTGTCAGGATGTATACCGAAGATATAGGAATACATTGCGCTACCTACTTGGGGTAATATCTGGGAGCAAAAATGAATCGTTGTCTATATCAGGTATGCCTGAGCTGGAGCGTTATATTCTATCGCAGTTGTATAATTTGGACGTATTGTTGAAAAAATCTATTAAAGACTTAGATTTCAACAAATTCTACACAGAGCTGCATAACTTTTGTTCAAATGACTTGTCTTCTTTCTATTTTGATATACGGAAGGATACTGTGTATTGCGATAGATCAGATAGTCCAGCCAGAAAAGCTTGTATACAGGTTATGCGCGAAGTGTTTGTGTGTTTGGTGCATTGGCTGGCTCCTGTGTTGTCCTTTACAGCCGAGGAAGCGTGGACTGCATACAATGGAGAACATGAGAGTATACACTTAAATCAATTTCCGCAAATTCCAGCAGACTGGAAAGATGAAAAGCTTGAGAAAAAATGGGCAGATATACAATCTCTGCGCAAAACAATTACTGAAGCAATAGAAATAGAGCGCGCCTCTAAAACCATTGGTTCTAGTTTGGAGTGCGAAGTGAATATATATGTCAGCGAAATTGATAAGGTCCGGATGTTTAAACCAATAGATATGGCGGAGCTTGCAATAGTCTCGAAAGCAACGCTGATTAACGCTCAGGCTCCTTCGAATGCCACCATAAATGAGGAGTTAGGTATCGGGGTCGTAGTTAAGAAAACCTCTGGCTTAAAGTGCGATCGTTGCTGGAAAATTAGTGCAGATGTAGCATTGCTCAACACGGAATTTGGTGAAGTAAATCTATGTAAGCGTTGCCATGCAGCAATATAAAGGCGGCATTCCCTTAGTGCATAGATGAATATGTCTGCATAAAATCTGGCAAAAAAAGAGCCATAGATGTAAAATTAGATTTTTGTTTGGCATACGATGCAATTTGATATACAATATAAATATCGGGTATTGTGTTAAATGGAATTTAGTTTAGGAGTTAGAGATATGAATACTAAAAAAATTATTTTGGGAGCGCCTGTTATTCTTGCTGTTTGTGTAGCGGATGTATTGGCGTCAGCCCGCCCTACCCAGATATATTCTAATAGGGAAAGTGAAAATGGAAAAATTCGATGGAATGTTAGCAATAATAGAACAGTCTTATCTCGAAGTTCAAATAAAATGGGATCAGCGCTGAACGAGGCTCCGAAAAAAGAAGTAGTTATCAAAAATGACATGCGGTCAATAACTGAATTAAAAAAGGGTAAGCGATTAAATGCGGATATGAAAAAAAACGCAGATAGCTTAGCCAAATATGGCCGTCGCGACCAAAAAATCTTAGCGAATAAGCAAAAGATTGGGCGAGCAGCTAGTGCAGATAAAGATATTAAATATAATAACGTGGGTGTTTATTTCAGCGCGAACAAAAAGACTGATAATGAGCAACAAGGATCCAAAACTCAGACATTTGATCCGAAGCTTTTAGCCAATTATAAAGAAAATCTTAACTCACCGGGGACTAATATTGCGTTAAAGAATTCTACGCACTTTAGCAATAGCAAAATACCTTTGTCAAGGTCCAAAAATGAACCCATAAATGATAAAAATCAAAGAATTAACAATAACATTAAAGTCAATCTTGAGTCACAGATGAGCGGCGTTGTGGATGCTAATGACAAACTTGACCAGAAGGGTGATAATTTCCGAAAGCAAGTCTCCAGGCCGCCGCACAGGATTAAAAAACCGAATGTAAAAAAGGATATAACAAAAAAGATTGTGCTAACAAGCACAACTGGCGAACTGAAAAAGTTACAAAGTAATCAGAGTATTCAGAATATTATCAATAATAATACTATATCTAATAATATAGAAAGCAAAAAGCTGAACGATTTAAAAAAATTGGTTGAAAATGATCGTCAAAATGAGATAACAAAAAATAATTTGGAGATTGAAGGCCAAGAAGAAAAAAATAATGCGTTGTTAAACAGTTTGCCAGTCAATGAACTTCAAGAAGGAGTGAAAAATAATATAACACAAAATAATGATACTAATAATATTATTTATATTCAAAGCGCAGATCAGAATATAGATCGGAACAACAATAATCAGAACGACAATAATAAAGGGATAGACATAAAAGAGAGTACCAGTATAAACATTACAGACGAGAATAATGATGATAAAAGTCAAAATATAGATGTTAACAGCGACAATAAAAATCGACTCAGTAAAGAGATAATTATGATAAATGAAATACCGCAGCAGGAGGATACGAAACAAGTGAGTGGCAACATTCAAGGAATGTTGTCTAGCCAAAACCTAAAAAATTCTCAAATGTTTCGAGAAAAAAATGTAAAAAATATAGGGAGTGAAAACAATGCGGAAGATAACAATACCTATAATATAAATATTGTTAATAATGATAATATAGATATTAATGACAACCTCAATGACCCGGAAAATTTAACAGAGAAAAACAGTATTGATAATAATGAAATTTTGTATAAAACAGCTAAGATAATGGATGATCAAAATGATAATATTGAAAATAACAATGATAAAAACTACAAAATGAACGGCTCCAAAGGCGCGGAGGGAGGAACTTTAAACAACCGGAACAAGGACTATTTGATCGATCCTGTACAGGATAAGATGAATAAGAGTGCGGAGATTAACCGTAAGTTCTCTGAGCTTGGGGAGAGTGACACAATTTTCAAAGAAAATTTATCGCAAAAAGAACCAGAATCCAAGATTGTAATACGGGATTATGATGATAATAAGCTAGAAGAAAACAGCAAACAGCCGTTCTCTAACAATATCAAGATGGAGAGTAATACCAAAATAATGGAGAGAACAAATCAGAACCCAGAACAAAAAGAATTGACAATATCGCAATTTATATCAAAGGACAAAAATGAAATAGACCAAAACAATTTGGAGGAAAATAATATCATCTCTATTAACAATAACAATTTGGGTAAAATGGGCAGCGGGGATTCGAACTACGGTGTTCCATTCAATCAACAGCAAAATCTAGAAGTTCAAAACAAGCTAGATGATAGCAAAGAAATAAATATGGAATTTATAGAGGGCGACGATAAAAACCACGAAACGCAAGAAAACCAGCAATATCTACAAGAAAACAAATTTACCGATATCGCGAACATCAATATGCATCAGATCACTGAACAGAACCGGACATTAATATTAAATAATCTTAAAAAACTCAACCAAGGGGTAAGCAATGAAGTGAAACCTGGTAAGCTAGTAGGGGTGCATAGCTCAA
>CACYDS010000036.1 GCA_902773285.1 uncultured Pseudomonadota bacterium
CAAACTGGATAACTTTACTCCGCCACCAACAATCATTAGCAACGTCGATTGAATAAATGCTCCGCCTGATTTGCCACCACGTCCAGCTAACACTTCTACTGCCGCTTGACCTTTGACTTTTAGTTCAGGGTCTAATGGAATGTATGCCATTTGCTTCGTTGAGTCAAATAACGTATATTTTGTTCCTTTGCTCAAGCTGTTTTGTATAAATCCAACCAGCACAGCCAAAAATAGCACAGAACATCCCATCATTTCAGCTCCAGTCCCTACGCTATTTTTATACATTATGAAGCCATAAAATAACGAGCTCGTTATCAGCAATATAACTGGCGTTATTAGTGCGGCAACTTTCCAAGAGAATTTTCTGAATACGTTTTGCGCGGCAATAGCCGAACATATTGTTACAGCTCCAGTCGTGAGCGATAAGCGCCCCATCCATGCGTTGTAATCATTTGAATCCGGACATAGCTCTTTTAATTGCCCTTTCCACACAGCTTCAACTAAGTTTATTGAGACGCCATAAGCCAAAACTAGCACAGCAATCATCAACAAGTATGGCGAAGTCATTATGCACTTGAAGCTTTCTGCCATTCCCAACTTTGGCTTACTCTTTTTCTTCGTGCCTTCCCCAGGAGTGTATAATCTTGGATCTGTCAAAACGTTTTTGTTCATCCAACGATACACTCCAAGCAACAACAAACCAAAAACCAACACCGACATCATTTGATAAAACAAGTTTGTGCCGAAAGCATCTGCGCTTGGATTTGTTACAGCGCTGGTTTTCGCCATATTCGCACAGAATATGATGACTGAACCTGATGCAAGAAGACCGACGTTGCCAATCATGCCGAACAAAGCATAGAACCTCTTTGCTTCTTTGACCTTTGTTATTTCGTTAGCAAATTGCCAAAACAATGCTGATAACACAACGCTACCCCAAAGCTCAGCCAAGATATAGAACAACGAAAAGCTCCAGTTACCTATGACAGGCCATACCCAGTGCAATCTTGGGTAAGATGATTGTAGCGATAAAATCGTGTCTTCCGAAAAATGCAAGATGTCGCGTAATGGATATAGCACAAACCCGAACGTAACGAAAAATGTTAAGAAAAATAGAACAATTGCATAAAACAGTTTTTCTCTTTCCAAAACGTTTGCCAATTTTACGAACACAATCATAAACAAAATCGCCGATGGCGTCACTCCATATAGTTTCAAAAAGCCGAGAGTTTCTGCACCGCCGCAAATGGCCTTACTCACCATCAGTGTATCTTTTAGGTCTCGCACCAGTGTGTATATAAACAAAATACACAGCATCATTAAGCCCATTGGCAAGAATTTTTTCAATTCAAAATTATGGATCGGCCAAAGAATTTTTCGCCATCCTGTGAATTCTTCTTCAGTGGGCATACCTTCCTTACTCATAAAAGTTTTTCTCCTTAATTCAAAAACACCAAACCAGCCCTACTAATACAGCAAGACCAGTTCATATTCTCCTTCTTTGTTTAGGAGTCTATCAAAAATGTGCAAAATGTGCAAGTAGTAACGATGAGCTTCAATGTTTTGTAGTCTGCACAGCGTAATTTGCTATATCTTGATAGTGTTATTTGCTATTCCCCCTTTCGGCTGTCAATTTTTCAAATTGTTTACTAAGGCCAAGAACCGATGTTATCCAGAACATCATAATAATCACTATTATTGTTCCCAGCACACTAACCAAGTCAGATAATTTTATTCCGCTGCCAGCTATCAGCAATAACGTTGATTGTATGAATGCGCCACCGGATTTTCCAGTTCGTTCTGCCAATATTTCAACAGCAGCTTGTCCTTTCACCTTCAGCTCGGAGGCAAGTGGAATATACGCCATTTGCTTTGTTGAGTCAAATAGCACATACTTTGATCCTTTAGTCAGGCTATTTTGGATCGACCCAACCAGTACTGCCATGAATAATATTGAGCACCCCATGATATGGATTTCTGTCCCGAAGCTATTTTTATACATAATCAGACCATAAAACAAAATGCTCGTAATAATTAATATTATAGGCGTTATAAGTGCCATCACCTTCCAGGAATATTTTTGGAATAATTTATTGGCTATTATTGCTGATGTAACTGTTACTATGCCAGTGAATATCGATAGGTGTCCCATCCAGATATTGTAGTCATTTGGGTTAGGACACAGTTCGTTCAGCTGTCCTTTCCAGACAGCTTCAATCAAATTTATTGATATCCCGTATGCTATAAGCATTACGGCAATCATTAACAAATATGACGATTTTATTATATATTTAAAACTTTCAGCTATGCTTAATTTTAGCTTATTTTTGTTGGATTTCGGTCTTGGCTTATACAATTTTGGATCTGTTAAAACATTTCGGTTTACCCATCGATAAATTCCGAGTGCAATCATACCAACAGCAAATACAGCTATCGTCTGTAACAGCAAGTTTGTATTAAATACATCTGAATTAGGGGGGGGTGGCTGCCCCCCTCCCCCCACACACACTTTTGCAAAGTTCGCACAAAACATAGCTACAATACCAGCAATCAATTGTCCAGTTTGACCAATCATTATGAATGATGGATAAAATCTTTTAGAATCTTTTGGGCTCGTTATTTCGTTTGCAAACTGCCAGAATAAAGCACATAGAACAACATTTCCCCAAAGTTCAGTTAGTATGTAAAATAGCGAAAAACTCCAGTTTCCAATGATTGGAATTATCCAGTGCAACCTTGGGTAATCTGATTGTAGCGACAAAATCGTATCTTTTGAAAAATGCAAAACATCATGCAGCGGATATAACACAAATCCGAATATCATAAAAAATGACAAGAAAAACATAACTATCACATAAAACAATTTTTCTCTTTCTAAAATGTTTGCCAATTTCACAAAGAGGATAGTAGCTAGAAGAGCCGACGGCGTAACGCAATATAACTTTAAAAAACCAAGGACTTCAGCACCACTACAAATTGCTTTGCTTACCACCAATGTGTCTTTAAGATTTCTTAACAATGTGTATATAAAAATAATACAAAACAACAACAAGCTCATTGATAAACATTTCTTTAATTCAAAAGCGTGTATTGGCAAAAAAATCTTTCTCCAGCCAGAAAATTCCTCGCCAAGAGACATGATTACCTCTTTTCTCGACGTCACTTGTCCCTCCGCTTTTCCCATTACCTCACCCTGGGAATATTCTACACCAAAATATCCAAAAAGCACAAGATAGGGTTTTGTATATGTTCATAAACAAGATATGAGACCAAAATTGTGAGGAAAAAATTGACTCATAGGCGAAGCGGCTTTTGTCTCATATGTTATGAACTTATACACCTATACAAATACACTTGACAAGTGTATGCGCTTTATTTTATTCTTCTAAGAAGAGGATAGATGCTTTTGGGAGGAATATATGAAAAAATTACTAGGAATTATTGCGGGAATTGCTTTGCTACAGACATCTGGATATGCGGGGGTAACTGTGTATCAACATATCAATTATGGAGGGACGTCAACAAAGTATGGCGTAGGAAGACATGACTATAGCGAACTTAAATGGAAAGCTCCTGGGAACGATGCGATAAGTTCAGTTCGTGTTGATCCTGGCTATCGGGTGATACTATACTGGGATGCCAATTTCCGGGGAAGGGCGTTAACTTTGACAAAAAATACTCCAAATCTTGTAGATTATGGAATGAATGATCAAACTTCTGCAATTGTTGTAGAAAAAATTCCCGTAGATGGCAACTTTAAAAGGTGGGAAAATGAGGGATATGCAGGCAAATCTGCTACTTGGAAAGTTGGGGAATATGCGAACGCTACTGGGAATTTTGCCTCAGTATTTATTCCAAAAGGGCATTCAGTAACACTATTTAGTGAAGCTGATTTCACTGGAAATACTATTGCAATATATGCTCAAGAAAGTGATGTGTGGATTGAGAATCTTTCATCTATTTGTCCTTCTGTGAAGTCATTCATTGTTGAGAAAAACGCAGAATAGGCACTTTCGATAAAATTAAAAGGGCTTGTTCAGCTTAAGCCTATCTTGGTCTCATTTGTTGTGAACTTCGTGCTAGTATATTTGTAATGTGTTGCTGAAAAATTATATAATTTATATAACTGAAGACAGTGGATGAAATATGTATTACCCTAGGCATTGGAAAGGAATAATTGCTAGCATAGCTATTTTGGGAATACTCGCAATTTCAATCGCCGTAGCAAGTTACCTGTTTGACAAAGACGTCGACATAAAAAAACAAAGCTTTGAGGTATTACGCATCGGTGTAATCGATAGCGTTCGGTTAAAAACTGAAGCAAAATGTTTTAGAACTCACGATAAAATCGCCAAGAGGATCTCCGAATTGATGGTAAAAATAAGAGAAACATCAACGCAAATGAGCAATCAAACTATGCAGATACGGAAAAACAAACAACTAAAACGACGACAGAAGCAATCACAGTTCGAACAAATGAATGAAAAATGGAAAGTCTTTTCTACGGAATATAGCAATGCCATGAGAAAAGAAAAAGAGCTAGATGTTAAATTAACTGATTATATACAAAATAAAGTCTTGCAAGTAATTAGCAATATTGCAAAGAAGTTTACTATCGATATCGTAATAAACAAAGGCTCGCAAGATATGATTCATGTTTTTTATAACACGAAAAACATAGATATAACAGATATTGTCATAAATGAATTGAACAAAACCATTCCTAAAGTTGATTTAAAGGAGTTTGAGTAATGATAGATGAGAGATTTTTTGCAAAAAAAAGTTATGTGTCGTTTGGAAAAATATGCGATTTGCTTTCCATAGCATTGCCAGCTGGTTGTTCTGCCACAAAGAGAATTACCGGTATTGCTCGACTTGATAACGCCACTGGGTCTGAAATAACTTTTTTTCATAATGCCAAGTATGCGGAAGATTTAGCAAAGACCAGTGCATTTGCATGCGTAGTAAACAAAGAGAATGCACATTTACTTTCCAATAAAACGATAGCACTAGTAGTGGATGAGCCATATCTGGCACATGCCGTCCTGCTGAAAGCATTTTATTCCACTAAAGGCATGCTACAAGGTGGATATATATCGCCAAAAGCAAATATTTCCCCCATGGCGAAGATTGAAAAAGATTGTTATATTTCTGATAATGTTACCATTTCAGATGGAGCAATTATCAAAGAGGGTACGTTTGTTGGAAGTAATGTCACTATTTTGGATGGGGTAGAGATTGGCGAAAATTCGCACATAGAGCCAAATGTAACAATTGGCTTCGCGATAATCGGTAATAATGCTTATATAAAAACCGGCGCCAGAATCGGACAACAAGGCTTTGGGTTCCATATAGGGAAAGCTGGAATTACCGATGTAATGCAAATAGGCAAAGTTGTAATTGGCAATGATGTCCAGATAGGTGCCAATTGCACAATTGATAGGGGGAGCATGAATGATACGATAATCGGCAGCCATTCTAGACTAGATAACTTAGTACACGTTGCTCATAATGTTGAAATTGGCGAGTACTGTGTTATAGCTGCCCAAACAGGAATCGCTGGAAGTACAAAGATCGGGAGTCAGTGTTTCTTGGGAGGGCAAGTTGGTATTGCTGGACATTTAACTATTGGGGACAAGGTAACAATAGCTGCACAATCTGGCGTTATGAGGAATATTGAATCAGGTTCCAAAGTTGCAGGTTCGCCAGCAACAAATGTTTTAAATTGGCACAAGCAAACAATAGCCTTACAAAGGCTAATTCAGAACAAGGCAATTGTAGAGACAAAAGGCATTATCAGAAAAATAAAGTCATTTTTTAGTTAGATATTTTCTCCATTCGGATTTAGCTGATCTTGAGATTTTATATGTATCCCATAAGGCACTTGTATTACTCTGAGCCCACACACTCCGCGCCACAATATATTTGCGTTGGTTCGCTAGATTGTCAAGAGTATCCAGTATTGGTAATATAGTGCCCCTTCCCATTGTGTACAATACGTACAGTTGCCTAAATAACATTCTCTTCAATGTTATTAGGCTCTTACTCATATCTCGTGTTGGACTTTTCTATTAGGCCGCTGTTAGCATGTAAGCTTGAAATTTTTTCAATCATATAGATTGCCATTTTTATTTATATTTTCAATTTTCGCTAGTGTCATCGTACTGTGCTAAAAGACGATCCATATCATTTCTGCTCTTTTTGCTCAGATCTTTGTCTTTTTTGTTTACTACAATCTTTTTAGGCCTTAATGTCGCTAACTCTTCAGCGCTTTGAGTTCCATCGTTTAGAGGAACGCTTTCCTCCTCTATAAATTCATCTTCCTCTTTTATATCTGAATTTTTTTTTGCGTTTTCTGCTTCAATATTGTTGCTAGAACCTGCCTCCAAAACACTTTGCGAACCATCTGAAATGATTTTATCAACAACTCTATCCTTGATGAAGTTCATTAACGTCTGTTTTTTCACCTGAGACATGTGTTCTAAAATCTTTGCCTGTAAATCTTCTGGTAAGACTAAAATCATAAAATTAGATATACTCGTCACCACACCACGCAGTTTCGAGTTTTCAACGAATTTGGGAGTTTCATTCAACATGCACTGATTGATTATAAGATCTAATGCGGCTAGTATAACGGCTCCTCTTGCTATTCCGAAAATTCCACCAAGGGCTTTGTCTGTCGTATTTAACATACTTCTTTTAACCAAATTCGAGCAGAAATAATTAAAAACACTTAAGAGCGTCAGAAACAATATGAAAAGCCCGCATGCGGTAACAAAATCAGCAATTAGCTTATGTGATATGTATGTCCTAGTAAATTCTTTAGCATACGGAAAAGATGATACGGCTAGGTATCCCCCTCCGATCCAGGCAACTACAGATAAAATTTCCTTTGTGGCGCCTCTAGCCCAACCGATTATGAAAGATAACAAAACAATCACACAAATAAATATGTCAACCGCGAAAAAACTAATACCTTCCATTCAAAATGAATTTACAAAAAAGCAACATATATATGAGTTTATTCTACCACGAAGGAATTGCAAATCATCTTTTTAAATTCCCAAAGCTTTCTTCTGTTTTTCAATAAGCTCATCTCGTGATTTTTTGGCATACTTCAGTAGTTTATCAAATTCTTCTTCTGAAAACGGTCGCTTTTCTCCGCTTGCTTGAATTTCAACAATCGCGCAGTCGGACATCACAAAATTTGAATCAATCTCCGCTCTTGAATCTTCGGCATAGTCAAGATCCAAAATCGGTGTTCCATCTACAACCCCGCAAGAAATAGCAACGACATGCCCGACGATCGGATTTGTCTGTATTTTTTGCTGTTTTATCAACTTTTGACAAGCCAAATACAGCGCAACAAAAGCTCCTGTAATGCTGGCTGTTCTTGTTCCGCCATCAGCATGTATAACATCGCAATCAAGCCTAATCTGTCTTTCGCCTAAAAGCGAGAGGTTAACAACTGATCTAAGTGAACGCCCGATAAGACGTTGTATTTCCTGTGTGCGTCCGGATTGCTTTCCCTTCGCGGCTTCCCTTTCGGTTCTGTCTTGACACGAACAAGGCAACATCCCATACTCTGCTGAAACCCATCCAGTTTTTGTGTTTTTTAAAAACAGAGGAACCTTATCCTCTATCGTTGCTGCGCATATAACCTGAGTTCGTCCGAACTTAGCAAAACACGAACCGTCACCATGCGGGTAATAATGAGGAATTAAAGCGATATCCCGTAATTCGTCAGCTCCACGAGAAAGAAATCTTTTAATCATAAATAGTTCCATCTGCCATTCTGCAGGTACAGTTTATTCCTCAATCCAAGGCTCTGTATACAATATTTTTTACAGCTTGTTTTTTCACAATTCTTCCAGTTCTAATTTCCACACCTGTTCTCCATCATTTGTTGCTTTGCATGTAAAATTTGTTAACACCATGTCCAAAATTGGACGATAAGTGGCAACGCCAGCTTCTTGTTCAAGTGAATCTTCAACATAATTTCTCAAAGGAGAAGAAATGTTTGATAAAAATCGGACCATAGAGTAAACCCTGCATATTTCTTTCTTTTCCATAGAAAGTTTCAAGGTATTAATGTCCACATCATCCTTCGTTTCAATGATTGTTTTTAACTTCATTTGCGAGTTAATTTTCACCAATTCAGAATTTACATTCCTGGTCAAAGTTTCTTTCGATGCTGGACAAATTTCCTGTTTTGCATCGCGAGAAATTAGCAAAGTTTCGTTACCAACTGTAATTTTTAATACAGGTATTTTAAATACATTAGCTCCCGCCATGTTTTTTTCCTAAAAATGTTTGATTGATATTCTTAGAATGCGCCAGTTACTCTTTTTCGTCAAGAGCTAAAAAAGTCCCATAAGCACATTGCTTGGTTCAAATCTTGACGCGCATAGAAATTTCGAACATAGATTGCAACTCGTGGAATTGTTCATCATATCTTCTGTGCAGATAATTTTTCCAAGAGATAAATCAATGAGACGTCATGAATATAGTTGTCGAACGTACTTTTAACTGTTATCTGGATTACATCAACTCTCACATGATATAACTCAGCAACTCCAGCTATTGAGGTTGCTAGCGTCATATTCCTGCCACTCAACTCCGAGCAGATTTGGTGATCGACATGAATTTGCCTATTCATCAAAACTGTGTTAATCTATTTCCTAGAGGGAATTATTTTTAATCGAATTTAATTATGTTAAATAAATATTTATTTGGGCTATTAGTTAATACTATAGC
>CACYDS010000037.1 GCA_902773285.1 uncultured Pseudomonadota bacterium
AGGTAGACAACTTGAAAGATGATGTGAAATGTGAGGCAAAAATGATCTAGATATAAATGATATGTGTATATATGCGGTCAGATATGAGTTTTACGACAAGAGTGTTTCAAAACGGCAATTCTAAGGCCATCAGGATTCTTAGAGTACGTGATGTAAAGCGAAATGAATCAAGGACAGAACGAATTGATAAGACAAGTTGGGTTGAACGATTCTTTGACGAGCAAAGTGATGATTTTTCTCCAGAGAAAAATAGAACTAAAAGTAGAATACTTGAGCTGTAATGTTTGTTCTGGATACAAATATCGTTTCATACGTAATACGTTCGAATTCTGATCTTTTGAAAGCAAAATTTATTGAATATGCAGATGAATTGTACATCTCGGAAATTACACGGGCTGAATTGCTTTTTGGAATTCTCAGATGTGACGATGTAAAACGAAAGAGATTGTCACAAAATCACAAAAGATAGGTTTGTTTTGAAAAATGTACCATCATTAGCCTTTGTCGGAGAAATAGTTGATATTTTCGCAAAACTACGTGCTGATTTGTTCAACACCGGAAATGTAATAGAATATTTCGATGTTATAATAGCTGCAACAGCTATTGCAAATAATGCAACATTTGTAACAAATAACTAAATGCACTTTTTACATATAGCAAATATATTAATTGAAAATTGGATAATTTAATATTATTAGATTATCGCTAAATAGCTTTGATTCTCAAAAACTCATCCTCCGACATAATTTTTATTCCAAGTTTAGTCGCTTTATTTAGTTTTGATCCAGGGGTTTCGCCGACTACGACAATATCTGTTTTTCCCGAAATAGCAGAGCTGACATTAGCCCCTTTCGAGATTGCGATTTGTTTCGCCTCGTTTCTGCTAAGTCTGGACAAAGTCCCAGTAAATACTACAGTCTTTCCATAAAGTGCTGAATTTTCATCGACGATTTTTTCGTTATACGAAACCGTGACCAAATTTTTAAATTCTTCGATAAATTTTATGTTAATTTCATTTCTGAAAAATGTATATATGTCCTCTGCCATCAGCTCACCTAATCCATCCAGTTCAACTAGATCAGCCTTTTCCGCCTGTTGCAAGCTCTCGATATTTTTAAACCTACTTGCCAAAAGTTGTGCTATAACTTCGCCAACGCCAGGAATACCAAGAGATACTATAAATCGTGCCAGAGACACCTTCCGGCTATTTTCAATCGCATCATATAATTTTTTAGCTGAGACTGTCCCCCACCCCGGCTTCGTCGCCAGTGGCGATTCAACCTCTTTTTTCGGCAATTTGAATATATCAAGCGCTGTTTTTATCCGCCCTTCATCAAAAAATTCCGCAACTTGCTTTTCGCCAAGTCCCGGTATATCAAGGCAGTTTTTCGACACAAAATACGAAATATATCGCACAACTTGCGCCGAACAGCCGTAGTGATTTGGGCAATACAAATCTATAAGTCCAGGATACTGAACTAAATCAGCTCCACACGATGGGCAAATTTTAGGCATCGCGAAAGTGGCATTTCCGGATTTTTGGGTCACCGAAATTATTTTGGGAATAACGTCGCCTGAACGCAAGATTCTTACGGTATCTCCTACCGCGATTTGTTTTCTCTCGATTTCGCTAAAATTATGCAAAGTCGCCCTTGATACCACTGCTCCATTCAGATTCACAGGCTCTAAAATTGCCACTGGAATGATTTTGCCCGTCCGTCCAACGCCAGTTAAAATATCAAGTATTTTCGTTTCTGCTTCTTCTGCTGGAAATTTGAAGGCGATCGAATGCCGCGGGTTGCGGCCAACAAACCCAAGCCGTTCCTGAAGTTCTAGGGCATTCAGCTTAAAAACTGCCCCATCTATTTCATATGGCAAATTAGGACGCTCTAGTAAAGTATCTTGACAATATTTTTCCATATCGTCTAGAGAGTGACATAGCCTGCATCCAGATGTTGCGAATCCTAGTTTTTTAACAAAATTCATAACCTCTATTTGTGTATTGATATTCAAATCAGTTCCATTGATATAGTACGCAAAGAAGCCGAGATTTCGCGATTTTGTCACTTCTGCGTCGAGTTGACGTAAGGAGCCCGCAGCTGCATTTCGCGGGTTTGCAAAGAGCTTTTCTCCGGCTTCCTCGCGTTGTTTATTGAGCTCCTTAAAAGATTGTATTGGCATATAAACTTCGCCACGAATTTCAATTTCACCTAAAAAATTAATATTTTGCGGAATCGTAGAAATGGCCTTTACATTATTTGTTACATCTTCCCCTACATAACCATCACCTCTCGTTGCTGCATACAATAGCTGCCCATTTTTATAAAGAATCGAAGCGGAGAGACCATCGATCTTATGTTCCGCACAAAATTCAAGATTTTCTGACGTATTTAGAAAGCTCTGAATGCGTTCTATAAAATTCCCTAAATCGCCTGCCGAGAAGGCATTTTCCAGCGATAACATCGGTTTTTTATGCATAATTTTTGATAACACTCCGGAGACAGGAGCGCCAACTTTTTGCGATGGTGAATTGCCATCTTTTAGTTTTGGGAACTTATCCTCTATCTCATTTAGTCGGCGTCTTAATTGATCATATTCCCAATCTGAAATTTCCGGTTCAGCTTTGTTGTAATACAACTCATCGTTGCGTTTCAGCTCTTTTTTCAAAAACGCCAATTCCGCTTTCGCTTCCTCAAATGTCAGTTCAGCAACAGACTTAGCCATAGAAATTTCCAACTCTAAATCACTGGAATTATAGCACACCTGACAGTGATTTGCGCCTATCTGAATTAGTCGCGCTGGAAAGTCGCTTGTTTCACGTGAAACCTTTTTGCAATTAAAGTTAGCAGAAATCGCATGATGATCTCAATATAAGTAATTATGGTAATTCTTGGAATGTAATAAAATGTTGAATTGCGAGTGAAAACTATGGTAATTTTTTACTGGAAGACAATTGATCATTGGGTATAGTTTTGATTTGTAGATTTTTAATAATATTAATACTTGTCCTTCTCCAGCCTTCTGCTATTTTGGCATACAATTTAGCAGGCCTTGATATAGAAGTCATTGCTCCATCAAGTGGTGTACCTTATAAGGTAGCGCAAAAAATATCTGAGCTCATTGGTCAAAATATAGAAGTAGGAGATGGTAATTCTGATGCTCAAGTTTTCGCGGATAAGGAGACAAAATTTCAAAAGCTAGATAAATCTCTTAGGTCACAGCACAAGATTTTATGGGCAGTACGTGGCGGTTATGGAGCAGAGAAAATTATGCCACTCATTGTAAAAAAAGATTACTCAAATGAAACGAAAAAAATCATCATAGGGTACAGTGACTTAACTAACCTTATGATATATTTTTCACAAAAATACGGATGGCTGGCGGTACATGCACCAATGCTAAAAGACTTCGCTACAAAAACTAAATCTTCTAAATCTTACATTGGCATCATTAATTTTCTTGAAGGTAAAAGTGAAACATTAAAAATTTCAGACTTAAAGCCGATAAATAAGTCAGCTTGTTCGCAAAAAGTTGTGAAGGGAAAAGTTACTGGCGGAAATGTGACATGTATTGTCTCATCAATAGGCACTCCATGGCAGATCGAAACGGCTGGAAAAATAATATTTTTGGAAGACACAAATGTGATCGGTTTTCGTTTAGATCGCCTTCTTACACACATGAAAAATGCAGGGTTGTTTGATAAGGCTGTCGCTATTATTTTGGGAGATTTTGGAACAAATACTGGTATCTTAAAAATTCTGAAAAAGTTCGCCAATGAGTTGCATATTCCAGTTTATAAAAGTGGTTGTTTTGGACACGAAAAAGTTAACCTACCATTTGTCTATGGTTTTAACGGAGCTATCTTATCCAACAATAAGCACACTGAAATCGTCATGAACAAATGATACGTTTGGATAGCCGATTCAATTTTTCGTAGTCAGCAAGTTATATAATATCAATAGCCCTACGCTACAGGATATACAGGCATCAGCAAAGTTGAATGCTGGCCAATGCCAGGTGTTGTAGTATACATCAACAAAATCTACAACAGCCCCATGCATAAAACGATCTATCAAGTTTCCTATGGCTCCACCTATTAACAGGGAGCACAACAATTTTTCAATGGTCCTATGCAATTTCGTATATACATATATAACAAAAGCTATGCAAAAAAACATAAGGGCTATCATCAAATAGTACTGCAATGCATTACTTGGGCTCAACAATCCAAAACTTGTCCCATAGTTATATGTCAATACCAAGTTTACATGTGGACATATCGCAATATGCGTTCCATTTGGAACAAATGCCAATACAGAAAACTTTATAGCTTGATCGAATATGATCACGAACAATCCGACAATTGCACACAAAACATTGATCTTTCTATTTTTATTCATCTTTCCCCTCTATTGCTTTAATCAAATTTTTTCTTGTTAATATATTCGAAAGAATTTTTGATTTCCCGTCCATTATAAGAATATATAATGGAACTGATATCGAGTTGTATTGCCTTAACAGAGATGTAATTTTTTTATCTCCTTTTGTCCAATCGCACTTGATAGCTACTATCTCATTTTTTTTGAACGTTTCTATTACTTGATCATCATCAAAAACCGTCGCATTGTATTTGCAATTAAGACACCAGTCGGCAGTAAAATTCAGAAATATTTTTTTGTTTTTTTTCTTTATGGTCTCAAATGTCGATGGTTCATACATATTCCAATGTATTTGCTCTGATGAGGTGTGCATTATTTGCATGTATCCAACTGCGGTTAGAGTTATCACTCCAACGACGACAACATATCGCCAAACCTGATTTTTTTTGATATTGACCAGTTGGTTTAGTAGAAATACTATTGCTAGCACTATTAACAAGATTTTGATAGCGCCGTCAGAACCCAATTGGCTTAGAAGAATTGAAAATATCCAAACCGTTGATGCAAGCATTGCATATCCCATGAAATTTTGAAATATTTGCAACCAAGCTCCTGGTTTAGGCATAAGTCTCATTAAATTAGGGAATAACGCTATGAGAATATATGGCAATGCTACGCCACAGCTCAGAGCAAATAAAAGTGCATATGACTGCATTCCTTCAGCTCCCAACACCGCTCCAGCAATGGCGACACCAGCAAATGGCCCTACACACGATGAGGAGGCCACTCCACTTAATATTCCAGATAAAAATGCTCCAGCTGTTCGACGTGAATTTTGACTAATATTTGGCATCCTAAAATGACATATTTCCAAGAAATGTAGAGCACATGCCAAAAATACTAGCATCAAGCTAAACACACATGCAGGTTCCTGCATAAAGAATCCCCACCCTATAACTGGCGTCGTTTCTTTTAGATAAAGTAGTATTATTCCCAACGTGAAAAATACAAAAAAGATTCCGCTTGCAAATAGACAAGTCTCTTTTCTTACATCATGCAGTGATTTGCCGGATAATTTAGCTATCGAAAATATTTTTAAAGTGATTATTGGGAAAACGCATGGCATCAAGTTTAGAATAAGCCCACCTAGAAATGCCATCAATACTAGATACATTAGTGTGGCGTAATCTTCATGTATTCCAAATATTTTTGCTGCTTCGCTTTCGGACAACAGTCCATTTTGTATGATTTCACCAGTAGCGGAGCGTGGTTCGCATGTGTCACCGCATATGACATAAAATACATCATAGGTGAGCGGTTTGTCTGAGCTTATCTTACGTATCCGGTAAGCCACGGACTGATTATCAGCCAGTGCCTTCTTGTTGATGACTTCTGCATTGTGCCAAAGTATATCCAATCCGCTAGGTTCATCGCTTATCTTTTCATGCTTTGATAGTTTAAAATCAAAAGCTACGCAGATCGAGTCTCCCTCCCACTGCGTAGTTCTTACAGCTACTTCAGCTTTTAAGCCAAAAACACCAAAACAATACGCAAAAAGGAATAAACCTACAAACCTACGTATCCCTCTGCACATTTAAAATCTCACTTTTGTCAGGTCTTTCTAAATGTCCCTCTCTACCACAGGCCACTGCCAAAAGACTAATTAACAAAAATACCACAAAATGGTGGGCGATGACGGGTTCGAACCGCCGACCCCCTCGGTGTAAACGAGATGCTCTACCACTGAGCCAATCGCCCAACAT